>CAZOSP010000118.1:0-10100 GCA_964582525.1 uncultured Thiomargarita sp.
CTTAGCCAAATCGCCGGAGGCGATTAAAGCGGCTTCGCCGCTTGGCTGACTGGGAAGTCAGCCGCTCCCAGCGGGTAAACTTCAGCGCGTTGCCCAATAAATTGAACAGCACCTGACGTAATTTACCCTGATCGGCATGGACTGCGCAGTCGGGCGGCATATTGAGTTCTAGTGCAAATCGCACGTCTCGCTGCGTAGCGCGAAAGCGAAACATCTCGGCAATATCATGCAGCATCAGCATTTCCAGCACCTCGTTAATCATAGCCAACAGATGCTCGCCCGCACGGTTGGTGGTGTCGAGTTTGCTGCGTTGTGCGGGTTTAAGCGCTTCATCACGGGCTAATAATTGCGAAAAGCCGAGAATGGCATTGAGCGGCGTGCGCAATTCGTGCGACATATTGGCAAGAAAACGACTTTTGGCTTGGTTGGCAGCTTGCGCAGCATCGCGTGCGGCTTCGAGTTCTTGCTGGATGCGCTTATGTTTGCTGATGTCCATCAACGTGCCGATGACGCGCACCACTTTGCCGTTTTCTAATATCGGCTTGCCGACATTGCGTACCCATATTTGTTTGCCATCGTAACGGGTAAAATAATTTTCTAAATCATAGCCTTGCGCATCTACAATGGCTTTCTGAAAAGACTGCATGACTTGTTCGCGTTGTTCCGGCGCGTAGCAGTTAATGCTTTGCGCAGCCTTGCTTTGGATGCGCAAATCGTCTCGATCCACCGGCAAACCGTGCAGCGCAAATAATTCGTCTGTCCACCAAATGACCTTGTTTGCCACATCGAAACTCCAGCCGCCGATGCTGGCTAATTGCTGCCCTTCATTCAAAATCATAGTATTTTTTTGCAATTCAGCATTCAGTTCGGCGGTTGCTTGGTGCGCTTGTAGTAATTGCAATTCGCTACGCCCCAATGCCAGTTGCTGTCGTCTAATACCGATGTTCCATAATAAAATCAATAGGATAAGAATAGTTGCAGCAATCCCCACCTGCCATGCCAAACGGTAATCAATGCGCGCTCGCACCTCTACCGCGCCCCATTTTTCAGCTATCGCTTGACGTTCACTAGGGGTTATTGAGTCTAGCCCTTTGTTCAGCAAGGAAGCCAGTTCAGCCCAATCTTTGCGCACTGCCATGGCATTGCTGTGATCGCCAAAAGGAGTGGGTGCTGCAACCGTAATATTTTGAAAATTATATTGTTTAATCAAATAGTTGGCGTTATTCAAATTGCCGATATAGGCATCGGCGCGAGCGGTCGCCACAGCGCGTAAGGTAACTCGCATTTAATACACTCCCAGTGAAAACATAAAGAAAAAGCTGTACCCTATGAAGTGAAACTATACTTCTGACGTTAAAATTTTCGGTTTTTAGAGTTTGAGTTTTAACGGTTTCAAGCCCACTAAAGTTCAGTAATCCGAAAAGTTGACCGCGAGAAGTATATCGCTGGGTGCGGAACAAACTCATGACATCGATTAGAAAAAACGCGATTATGCCAAGAATAACCACCAAGCTCTTTACCGATTTATCTATCTGGATGATCGGCTTAGGTTTTTTAACCGGAATGTCATTTCCGATTCTGATTCTTGGCTTAGGTTTTAAAGCCGAGCAGGTGTTGACCCCCGCTTTTTGGACCGCCACTTTAAGCGCGGGGATTTTAGTCGGCGCGCTGAATTATATTCTGGCATTACGTGTTGTGCGTCCGCGTTTGCGCTTGCTGGCAATGCACATGCACATTGTAGAAAGCACCATTCGCGGTGCAACTTATTCCGGTGATTGGTCGGGCTGTGAACCTGAAAAATGCCGTGTGCCGGTCGATTCCGATGATGAAATTGGCGATAGCGCGAGAGCGTTTAACGATCTGGTGATCGCCTTATTTCGCGCACGAGAACTGGAAGCTGCGGTCAGCGACATTAGCAAAGCCCTGTCTAGCCAACTAGATTTAGAGATATTATCCAAACAGGCGTTGGAATTGTTGCTGCGCCACACCAGTACGCCTGCCGGCGTGGTCTTGGTGGAACGTGACAGCACCCTGCAAGTCGCGGCGCAACACGGCGTTGCGCAAGCCGAGCAGCTCGGCAACAGCGATCACGTCAGCCGCGCCATGCGCACCGGCAAAATTCAGCGCGTCGAATGCCCGGAAGAAGTCACCATCGAAGCCGTGCTGACCTATTTTCGTCCACAAGAAATTATGGTTGTGCCTATTCAGTTCAAAGAAACGCCGCTGGCGGTGGTGATTCTGGCACACAGCAAACAATTTAGCCCGGAAGTCCTGTGGCTGGTCAAATTATTTCGTCAAGGTTTTGGTTTAGCTCTGAATAACGCCCTGGCACACGCCAATTTGCAGCACATCGCCGCGATAGACGCACTCACCGGCGCTTATAATCGGCGTTTTGGTATGACGCGCTTAAATGAAGAATTTAACCGTAGCCAACGCAATCAAACGCCACTCAGCATCATTATGATGGACATTGATCACTTCAAAAGCATTAACGACAATTACGGGCATTTAATCGGCGACCGGGTGCTGAGTCACATCGGTAAACTGGTGCGTCAGGTGTTGCGCGGTGAAGATGTCATGGTGCGTTACGGGGGCGAGGAGTTTTTGTGTATCCTGCCCGACGTGGCGCAAGATAACGCCTGCGTCATCGCCGAGCGATTGCGGCGACTGATCGCCAGCACTCAAGTTCAAGACACGGATAATCGCATTCGCTTTACCGCAAGCTTTGGTGTCAGTGCCTGCACAGTGCCGCCTATCGGCGTTGAAGAACTCCTAAAACGTGCCGATAATGCCTTGTATCGCGCCAAGCAAGGGCGCAATCAAGTGGCGCATCATAATACCGCCTAACCATCAGGAGAAGACAATCTATGTCACAATTATTAAGCGTTTCTCGGGCTGCACGCCTAGTCGGAGTCAGTCGCGGTACGCTACAAAAGAAAATCCGTAAAAATGAATTAGCCACCTTTGAGGGCATGATTCAGGTGTCAGATTTATTACGTGCTTATCCCGAAGCAAAACTGGAAGATGATTCGGCATTTGAGCGCGTCAGACGCATCAAAGCCGATGCTTCGCCTTCTGATCGGGAACAGACGCAATTGCCGCCGGCAGCTATTTTGGCAGCGCGGCTGACCCGTTTAAGCCGCGAACTCATTGAGGCAAAAACAGAATTACAGCGTTATGCCAATTTAACCGCACAATTAGAAGCAAAATTGCAAGATTTACAGCAACAAGAAGCGTCTGAGGTATTGCAAGCGGTGCAAATCTGGTTACGCGAAGAATTGGCAAAACGTCCTAAAATATCGCCACGCAATACCGAATTACTGGTTAAAGATACCTTTTTGCGCATTTTGTCGGCAGCCGTCAAAGTCATTCCCAGCGGCAAAGAGTTTTTTGTCGAAGGACGACATTCTCTACTAGAAGCCGCGCTTAATGCCGGTTTAAGCATGAATTATGGCTGCACCAACGGACATTGCGGGGCTTGTAAAGCACGAATCATATCCGGCGAAGCCTTAAAAATCCATGATCACAGCTATGAACTCAGTGCCACTGAACAAAATCTCGGTTATCTGCTCATGTGTTCCTATACCGCCGTGACCGATATGGTGATTGAAGCCGGCGAAGCGCAAACCGCTGCGGACATTCCGCTGCAAAAGGTGACAACCAGCATTAAGCAGCTGATTCGCTTGCGCAATGATTTAATGATTGTGCAGTTGCAAACGCCCAAAACCCAAAGTTTACGTTTTATGGCGGGACAAACCGCCACCTTGACTCTTGCACACAATGGCGAGACCTTCAGCGCGCAATCTCCGCTTGCCAGTTGTCCTTGTGATGGACGCAACTTACAATTTCACATCCGCCAGCAAGCCAACGATGGATTTAGCCGCATTTTATTTGAGCAAAGCAAAATCGGCGATACGCTGCAATTAGCCGGTCCCAGCGGAAATTTTTGCTTGCACAAAGAAGAAACTGCGCCCTTGCTATTTGTTGCACAAGGCGATGCGTTTGCTGCCATTAAGAGCTTGATTGAGCAAGCCGTGTCCGCCGACCGCACAGAATCCATCGGCTTGTATTGGGTATCTACTGAACCCAGCGGGCATTATATGAACAACCTGTGCCGCTCATGGAGCGATGCGCTGGATAATTTTGCCTACATGCCTTTGTTAAGCCATACTGACGAACCCGACGCAGCTTGGGCAGCCCAGGCGATTATCTCGGATCAAGCGGATTTAAGCCGCCGCCAAGTGTATGTCGCAGGCAGCGCGTCCTTTATGAGCCAATTACACACCTTGTTGACCACGCAAGGATTGCCCGCATCACAGTATTTCATGCTGAATTAACGGATGTTAGGAAAATAACTAAAAACCGGCGAGGAGAACCACCGTGAATCGACTTGAAGAAGTGCCGCGTATGAAATGGGGACAAGTACAAATTCCCGCGACTTTGTACAATCAAGTACGTTTGAGCTTATTGCGTTTGCGTACCCCACGAAAACAACTGCGTTTTTCAAGCGGTTTGCGGGATTTAGAGATTATTCTCGAAGAACACTGCTGGTATTGCGTAGATGTCAGCATGAATGATTTGCCCGTTCTCGCCTGGGATGATTTTGCCTATCGGCGTGACAACTTGCATCAACCTATTCATTGCCGTTTAAGTCTCTACCATGCTCATGCAGAAAGCATTTTAGACACCATACAAACAGCTATTATGAATCATTCGCAGGCGCGGCTGAATCCACATAAGTCTCGGTTATCCAACCATTCGTAGTATCCATTATCTGCCCCGGTTTCAAATACACCTGAATATCGCCGCTGTGAATTAAAATAGGCACTTCGGTTTGCTTGATCGACAACCCCTCAACCTCAAGTTTTAAGCCATACAAACCCTGTTTCTGCGGATTTTGTATGTCATCAATCCACACCGTATTTTCACCGCCAGAACGAATAATCAAACCATTCAACCTAATTCGTGCCGGTATCGTCGGTTTTTCTTCTTCTAGGGTTGCTTGATCAGAAGAAAGCAAAGCCTGTTTATAGCGTGCATATAGGTCTAGGCGTTCATTTTCATCAAAAAACAAACGCCCCAAGGCAATCTCATCCTCAGCATAGCTGTTTGTCAGCACTAAAAACAACACACCATAGCGCAAATATTTCATGCCTATTCTCCTGTGCGGGTTTGAATATCACCCGTATGCCATTGTAATAAACAATACCCTTCCAAGCCCGCTTGTTTAATATTATCCTGCCAATTTACAGTATTCTTCAATTTCATTTCACATTCTTGTATGTTATACAATCCATCGTCATAACGGGCATACAAATGATCAAAGAAATCCAACAAATTACCCATGTGTAGAATATATATGTGCAAGCGTAATTTCCACACCCGAATATTAAAATCTTCTTCCATTTGCACGCCCGACACAAGATAGTTTTGCGCTGGTTCAGATTGCAGATGAGCGATAGTAAAAAAATCCTGCCAATGGGCTAAATCGGGAATGCGCTCAATCCACTGGTTTCTGCGTTCTTCAGCTTGCAAAAAATGATGTTTTTGTAATTGTTCAAATTTATCCGCAAAACTCTCATAAACAGCCAAAGCCTGCTGAGATTTTTCATGCTCTACAGTCATTTTTTCTAAAGTCGCCTTAGCCTCCTGTTGCGCGTCTTGCGTATGCTTTTGGTAATACCAACTTCCCCCGATTAAAGTGCCCGCAATACACACAACAAATACAAACATCAATAACGGTGAACGCAACAAGCTCCAATCTATGTCTGTTATTTGATGATTCATCGTTTATGGCTCTGAAGTGGCTTGTTGCAATAGGGCAGGAAAAACAAGTTTTAATTGAAAAGCCGCATTAGAGGTATTTTTATCTTGCCCCAAATCTTTTTGAAAAGCATCATCAAGTTTATTGATCGGCTCTTTAATAATCTCAAGCTTTATATTTTGTTGTTGTTTAAGTCGTTTTACAAAAGAATCTAAAGTACGTTGTGCTTGTAATAAATTATCGCGCAGCGTCCAAGCCTGTCCTTCTATTTCAATAACCTGCTCAAAGCGAGTGGTTAATTTACCGCTTTTACGCTGTATTTCTAAAAACTTTATATTAAAATCACTGCTTCCCTGTCCTAATTTCTTTTCCTGTTCATTTTCAACTTCCCGTATTGTCCATTTAATACGACGCAACTTCAAATCGGGAAAGTTTTTTAATTCCTGCCCTATCATAGACAGGGCTTTATGCGGCTTAAAGCGATTAGCACGCAGCTTATCCGCCGCTTCTACTGCATTGCGCATGTGTCGCGGAGCAATCTCGCTACCGATTTTTTCTTTTGCTTGGCTTTCTTGGGTTTGTAAATAGTCTATACGTGCTTGCAAATCTGTATATGCCTGTTGGTTCTGCCAGCCTTGATAAGCCATACTGGCACTGGTCAGCAAGGCTAACAACACAATAATCATACTGCTTAAGTAAAGTTTTTGTCGTAATTTTAAGTGGATACTATAAAAAAGATCGCCCGCTTGCGCATAATGATTAGGGATTTTTCCTCGTGCAACCTGCTGTAATGGTAAAAAATGAAAATACGCGGGTTGTGGACAGTGACGTAAATGATGTTGTGCAAGCACTTCCGCCATTAAATTGTACTGAAACTGCACACTGGTTTGTGGGTGTTGCTGAACAAATTTTTTAACTTGTAACAATTGAGGTGGCTCACTCAACAATAACACGGTTAAAACTTTATCCGTTTCCAATAAAGAATGAGCAGACAAATAATGTACAGTTTTATTAATTTCATTAATGACAAATGCCGCATAATTTTCTTTTTTCGCCAGTTGCGTCTCTGATGCGGATGAAAAAATCGGTAAAGGAATTAAACGGCTGGCTTGTAAACGTCCTTTATGAAAAAAAGATTGCCGCAAACCTTGCGGATTATTCGCCGTCACTTGTTCAGTATGGGTCACTAATAAAATCGTATCGGGTAAATCAAGCTCGGTAATGAAATATTGACTCACTAAAGGTAAAGAATAAATACCTTGAATAGAAATACGCTGGGTAAGCAACAACCGTATCCAAGGTTGTAGTGCTTGCGCATTGTTTAAGGCGAGAAATAACGCCTGATCATCAACGCGCTTGCCTTGACTTGCTAGAGTTTTAGCGCGTCCGATAATGGTCGCGTGGGTGTAACCCGTATGGGTGTATAAACGGCGCAGGCGATGACTGAGCAGGGCTTGGCGATTGTGACCGCGTACATGCGGCACTGTATCGATTTGATATTCTTCAAGGCGTGAATCCACAACAATGAAAATCGGCTGGTAAAGCGGCTTGATGCCGCTTGCCTGCAACCAATGAGAAAACTCGGTTTGTCCTTCAGGATTGAGACGAAAACGGCGCACTTCACTGATTTTTTGTTGATTGACCGCATAGGCGATCAGCATAAAATCCGTGAAATAAAATACCGAAGGAATCTGTTTACTCATACACTTCTCATCATTCATTACAGTGGACCCCATCGTCAATCAAGCGCATCAGTTCTATATCCTCATCAGGCATCAGCTTTGCTTTATAATACAATGACTTAAAGACTTTTACAGGGTTGTCAACATTTCTTGATTTGTGCGGGGTATTTTTGACGCGCAAAAAAATCTGCGCTCAAGCCGTCAAGTTTTTGTCTCGCGCTTGGCTATCGCCTGCGTTACGCGATCTAAAATCATCGCCAATACCACCACAGCAATACCCGCTTCAAAGCCCATACCGGGCTGCAAGCGTTGGATAGCTTTCCAGACTTCGCCACCGAGACCACCGGCACCGATCATGGCAGCAATGACAACCATTGACAACGCCAGCATAATGGTTTGATTAACCCCTGCCATAATCGTTGGAACAGCCAAAGGTAATTGTAATTTCAGTAGTTTTTGCTTTTGGCTAGAACCAAAGGCATCGGCAGCTTCGACTAAATCTTGCGGCACTTGACGAATACCTAAGCAGGTCAGGCGAATCGAAGGCGGCATGGAAAAAATCACTGTAGCGAAAATCGCCGATACCGGTCCCAGTCCAAAAAACGGGATGGCGGGAATGAGATAAACAAAAGCGGGCATGGTCTGCATGAAGTCTAGCAGCGGCATGACAATACGGTAAAAACGCGGACTGATGGCGGCGTAAATGCCCAATGGTACGCCTAGAGCGAGCGCGAAACTGGTGGCAAAAAATACCAGCGTGAGGGTTTCTATCGTGGCTTCCCAAAGTCGCAAATTGAGTAAAAATAACAAGCCCAATAAGGTAAAAAGCCCCACTTTGCGTCCAGCAAAACGCCACGCCAAGCCAGCAAACGCAGCAATCAGCAGCAGCGGATGAAAATATAACAGGCTTTCAATTAAAAGATCGATCCCGTCTTCGGTAAAACGACTGATGGCTTTGGTTATAAAAGATAAATGGTGGGTGAAAAAGTCTAAAGCTTGATCGATCCACGCAGCTAAAGGGAGTTTAGGAATGTCAAAATCCATTTAAGTCACCTCTTGAGTTTGGCTGGGTGTTTCGCTTTGGTAATTGGCGAGTGCTGATAACACCGCGCCTTTCACCACTAGCCCCTGCAATTTATGGCTGTCTCGCGCAACAATGGGAATGGGTACGGAAGCATCGCATTCTGCCAGCCAAGTGATCAGCGTGCTTAACGGTGTGTCGGCGTGCCCAACCACATAATCCGGATTAATCCGCGTTGCAATCGTGGTTTCACCTTGCTTAATCGCGTCGCTGGCGGCTTCCGCGCTTAATATACCTTGATATTCATAAGCTTGGTTGACGACTAAAATATTTGACAGGCTTTCTTCTTGCATTTTTTTCAAAGCCGTGCGCGGTCCATCATGGGTATAAGCCACCGCCCGGGGACGCGCTATCACTGCTTGTGCGGTGAGGATTTTCGACACATCCACATTTTCCACAAAACGCACCACATAATCATCAGCCGGCGACATGAGAATCTCCTCTGCTGTGCCGATTTGCACCACTTCGCCCTCTTTCATCAGCACAATGCGATTACCGATATTGATCGCCTCATCTAAATCATGCGTAATAAAAACAATGGTTTTGTGAACCCGCGCTTGCAGTGACACCAGTTCATACTGCATATCACGGCGAATGAGTGGGTCTAATGCGCTAAAGGCTTCATCCATCAACAAAATATCCGGCTGCACCGACAGCGCCCGTGCCAAGCCCACGCGCTGCTGCATTCCGCCGCTCAGTTGGCTAGGTTTAGCCGCTTCCCAACCGGTTAAACCGACCAACTCTAAGGCTTGCCGCGCTTTGGTAGCGCGCTCGGCTTTTGCCATACCCTGAATTTCTAAACCATATTCGGCATTTTGCAAAACCGTGCGATGCGGAAACAGGGCAAAATGCTGAAATACCATACCCATTTTTTTACGCCGCAATTCCAGCAACGCCTGACGGTTTAATTGGGTAATATCAACATTGTCAATCAATAATTCGCCACTGCTGATCTCATGCAGGCGATTGATGCAGCGCAGCAGCGTCGATTTGCCACTGCCACTTAAGCCCATGATGACAAGAATTTCGCCTTCATAAATATCAAAAGTGACATTTGCCACGCCAATGGCTTGTCCGGTTTGTTGTAGAATGTCTGCTTTGTGATGTCCCTGTTGACGCATTTTCAGGGCTTTTTGTGGATGCTCTCCAAATACTTTAGAGAGATTATTTAAGCGGATTTTAACTTTCATGCTTGGCTCTTGTCATTGATAGCCGCGTATTTGTATCGGCAGGTATTGAAGTTGTTGGGCAACACCTGACAGGTCTTGAAGGCTTGTCAGGTATTGCACGGGGGCATAGACTGTTGCGATGTATCTTGACACAATCAAACTTTGACCCGCGAGAAGACTGTTTACTGGGACGTGAAGGGAGTCGCCAAAATCCTGCTAAAATAGCCCAAACAGACACCCTAAAGCAAACAGGTCAGACACCCATACCACGAAAACCACCCTCGCCACTATCGCGTGAAAACCTAAAATCCCTTTTTCAGCCCAGAAGCTTTGAGCCGTTTACGCACGACCGGATTTTAGCGTTCCTTTCATAACCTTACCGTCAATTGCAACCCATTCCTGAT
>CAZOSP010000119.1:0-10094 GCA_964582525.1 uncultured Thiomargarita sp.
TCAGCCGCCAAACACTCTAACCCACCCGTCTTTAAGCGGGTGGTTGTTTAGTTTTCTGAAATCAAATGCCCTGTGATGGATTCAGGTGTGTCGCGGGCGCATTAAGACTGCATGAAGCCTGGTGAGTTTGGACGCGCTGGCGCATTCTTCAAAGCGTCTGCTTTTAATGTGCGGGCAGTGTATAATGTGCGCACATTCCGCATGACGACACAGGATAAGTAATCAATATGAGTGACGCGACCCATACCTCTAATAAACCAACGCCGCCGACTTACGACTCAACAAATATCAAGGTTCTCAAAGGCTTAGATGCAGTACGCAAACGACCCGGCATGTATATCGGTGACACCGACGACGGCAGCGGCTTACATCACATGGTGTTTGAAGTGGTTGACAACGCCATTGATGAAGCACTCGCGGGCTATTGTAGCGAAATTAATGTCACCATCCATGCCGATCAATCGGTCAGCGTTAGCGACGATGGGCGCGGTATTCCGGTTGACATCCACGAAGAAGAAGGACGTTCAGCAGCAGAGGTGATTATGACCGTGCTGCACGCCGGTGGCAAATTTGACGATAATTCTTATAAAGTCTCCGGCGGCTTGCACGGAGTGGGCGTGTCGGTGGTCAACGCGCTGTCAGAAAAGCTTGATCTGACGATTTATCGTGACGCTAAAATTTACCAACAAACCTACTGTTACGGTGAACCCCAAGCCCCTTTAGCGGTGGTTGGCGAGACCCAATTAAGCGGCACGCTGATCCGTTTCAAACCCAGTGCCGAGACTTTTACCAATATTGAATTTCATTACGATATTCTGGCTAAACGCCTGCGTGAGCTGTCTTTCTTGAATTCGGGTGTGCGCATTCATCTTAAAGAAGAAGGCAACGAAAAAGAGGACATCTTTGAATACAAAGGCGGTATTCAGTCTTTTGTGAAACATTTGAATAAAAACAAAACGCCACTACATGAAACAGTGTTTTATTGCAATACAGAAAAAGAACACATAGTGGTAGAAGTCGCTTTGCAATGGAATGACTCTTACCAAGAAAACATTTTTTGTTTTACCAATAACATTCCTCAGCGTGATGGTGGAACACATTTGTCGGGCTTGAAAGGGGCTTTAACTCGCACTTTAAACAATTTCTTAGACAGCGGCGGCTATTTGAAAAAAGCCAAAACCACACCAACCGGTGATGATATTCGTGAAGGTTTGACGGCGGTGCTGTCGGTCAAAGTGCCAGACCCCAAATTTTCTTCACAAACCAAAGAAAAATTAGTTTCTAGCGAAGTGAAAGGCATAGTAGAAGCAGCGGTGAGCGAAAAATTGCAAGAGTTTTTGTTAGAAAAACCGCCCGAAGCCAAAGCGATTGCCGAGAAAGTGCTAGATGCCTGCCGCGCCCGAGAAGCCGCCCGTAAAGCCCGCGAAATGACGCGCCGCAAAACCGCGCTCGACATCGCCGATTTGCCCGGTAAATTGGCTGATTGCCAAGAAAAAGACCCGGCGTTGTCGGAACTGTTTATTGTCGAGGGCGACTCCGCTGGCGGTTCAGCCAAGCAAGGGCGCGACCGCAAATTTCAAGCAATTTTGCCGCTCAAAGGCAAAATTTTGAATGTCGAAAAAGCCCGTTTTGACAAAATGCTGTCTTCTGTGGAAGTCGGCACTTTAATCACTGCGCTTGGCTGCGGCATTGGCAAAGAAGAATACAATCTCAGCAAATTGCGTTATCACCGTATCATTATTATGACTGACGCAGATGTTGACGGCAGCCATATTCGTACTTTATTACTGACCTTTTTCTATCGTCAAATGGTGGATATTTTAGAAAACGGGCATTTGTATATTGCACAACCGCCGCTGTATAAGTTGAAAAAAGGCAAACAAGAACGCTATTTGAAAGATGATGCTGAGCTTGATGCGTATTTGTTGGAATTGGCTTTAGATAATGCAGAGCTGCATGTTTCTGAAGCTGCGCCAGCCATGTCGGGGGCGGCATTAGAAACCTTGTGTCGTGAATATTTAAGCTGCATGAGTATTGTGCAGCGTCTATCGCGGCGCATTCCCAAAATTGTTTTATTGCCGCTCTTGGAGTTGCCTGCTTTTTCTTCAGAAAAACTAGCCCATAGTGAGGCGGCGCATGAATTTATGCAGCAATTAATCCAGGCAGCGCGACAATTGCCGCAAGCTGAAGCGATAAAAATGGAAGGGCAGTTACTCAGCGAACCCGCCGCCTTTGAATTGACCTTGATTACGCACGGCGTGGGGCATTCTTGTACGCTGGGGCTAGGCTTTTTTAATTCCCCCGAATATCAAAAATTTGTCGAATTAGGCGATAAATTACGCGATTTGTTGGAGTTTGGCGCGTTTATTAAACGTGGCGAAAAGCATCAACCCGTTGCGCATTTCCGCGAAGTGATGGAGTGGCTCATGGCAGATGCGCGTAAAGGTTTAGCTATTCAGCGTTATAAAGGCTTGGGCGAAATGAACCCCGACCAACTGTGGGAAACCACCATGAACCCTGAAACGCGCCGCCTGTTGCAAGTGCGTATTGAAGACGCGATAGCCGCTGATGAGATTTTCACCACGTTGATGGGCGATCAAGTTGAGCCGCGCCGTGATTTTATCGAAACCAACGCCCTGGCGGTGTTGAATTTGGATGCTTAATCACACACAAAAAGCAGGCGGCTTTAAGGTCTCGCAGATGATGGTATAAACAAGACGCAGATTAAGAATTAGGATAAAATGCTCGCCCTTTACTAAAACCTGATGCGTTTGAAAACACATTTTTAGCTCAAAAATCTAGGGAAAACTCGTGGCAACTTACGAAACTGAAGAAGAACAAATTGAAGCCATCAAAAAATGGTGGAAAGACAATGGACAAGCCGTGTTAATCGGCGTGGTATTGGGCTTCGCGCTGCTGTTTGGCTGGCGTGCTTGGCAAACTCACAGCCAAGAACAGGCAGAGCAAGCCTCACATACTTATGAGCAGGTGATGGCACTGGCACGGCAGGACAAATCCGATGAAATGATGGCGGCAACGCAAAGTTTACTGAGCCAACAGCCTAGCAGCACTTATGCCGCGCTTACGGCATTATTGCAAGCCCAGCAAAATGTCAAAGCCGGGCAAATCGAAGCGGCTAAAGCCAATTTGCAATGGGTGATTGATAATGCCCAACTGGATGACTTAAAAAGCATTGCCCAGTTGCGCAAAGCCCGTTTGCTGATCAGTAGTAAAGAGTTTGATGCGGCAGAACAAGCCTTAGCGCAGGTGCAGGGCAAAGCTTACGAAGGACTGAAACAGGCTTTACGAGGCGATATTTATTGGGCAAAAAACAGCGCTATGGATGCCTTAAATGCTTATGAAACTGCCTTGAAAGATGAATCCTTATCCTCTCAGCAACGCCGCTGGTTAGAAATGAAGCGCGATGATCTCGGCAAAAGCGACGAGGTATTCAGCGCGCCGAACGTGCTGCCACCTGCGTTATTGACATTAGCCACTGAAGACGCGACAGCCACTGTTGACACCGCGCAAGTGCTAACGCTGCCCGCCGTCCAGCAATAACCGCGAACTTCGGAGACCTTTTCATGCAGCTTGATTTTAAGCCCGTCTTCATCAGCCTCATCAGCCTTAGCCTCGTCAGCCTGTTAAACGGCTGTAGCTGGTTTAGCACTAAAGAAGACATTAACCCGCCCGAACCGCTGGTTGAATTTGCCGCGCAATTTCAGCCACGCAGCCTGTGGCAGACAAAAACACCGGTAAAGCTCAAAGATAATTTTCTTCAACTGCGTCCTCTGGTGTTTGAGCAGCAACTCATCATTACCAGCCCAGCGGGGGATGTCGAGAGCTTAAGTCTGGAAAATGGACAAACGCTGTGGAGTCAACGCTTAAAATTTGACTTGACCAGCGGTGCCGGGGTTGGCGAGGAAATGATTTTAGTCGGCGGACGCAAAGGCGAAGTGATTGCTTTGTCTTTGGCTGAAGGCAAAGAGCTGTGGCGCGCTCAAGTCTCTAGCGAAGTGCTATCGCCGCCACAAATCGCCCGCGGTATTGTTATAGTCCGCAGCGTTGACGGCAAACTCACTGCCTTAAGTGCTAAAGACGGCATAAGCCTGTGGAGCTACCAGCGTCAAGTTCCTTTACTCAGCCTGCGCGGCACCAGCAGCCCGATTATTGACGGCAGCGTTGTTTACGCTGGTTTTGACAATGGACGCTTAAGCGCGCTCAATCTCAGTGACGGCAAGCCCTTATGGGAAACCCGCTTAAGCCAACCCAGCGGACGCTCAGAACTAGAGCGGATGGTCGATATTGATGCCAATCTGTCAATGTTTCGCGGTGTGTTATTTGTCACGGGTTATCAAGGGCGCACTGCCGCCATTGACCTCAGCAATGGCGATATTTTGTGGAACAAAGACACCTCGTCTTACAGCGGTTTAGCGGTGGATGACCTTGCCGTCTATCTGAGCGACAGCCAAAGCCATTTGCAAGCCTTTGATCGCTACACCGGGCGCGTCCTGTGGAAACAGGATAAACTGCAATACCGCCGTTTAACCGCACCTGTTAGTCAGGGCGATTACCTGGTTGTGGGTGATTTTGCTGGCTATTTGCATTGGTTGCGCAAAGAAGACGGGCAATTTGTCGCCCGCAGCGAAACCGATAAATCCGGCTTGCGCCTAGCCCCGATTGCTACAGAAAGCGGCTTAGTCGTATTAACCAATGACGGACGCTTGTCTTTGTTGCAAGTACCTACAGAATAACTGGCGTTATTCTTAGGGGCATTCAACAATACCCGAAACTCAAACTTTTAATGAGTTTCATGTTTGCGTCCTCATCTGTAATGCTGCTGGTACAATTTGGCTAATTGCTTAAATTGTTTGTTGCTGTGTTCAAAGAAGTGCTTGAAAGCAGCGCAGAAGTGATTATGCCCTTTGTCGGCAGGATCGCGGATGCGATCTTTAATGCAGCCGCCATAACATTGTTGCAGCCATTGACAGCGGCGGCATTCATTGTCCAGCGCGGCTTTTTGTCTGCCGAAGGCGAGGTGGGTGGGGGAATAAAATGCGTCCTTTAATGCCATATCGTGCAGATTGCCCAACTTAGTATTTCCCTCACCGACTAAAAAATCACAGGAATAGAGGTCACCATTGTGTTCTACCACCATGTAATCATTACAGTTTTTGTGCAACACGCACTGCACTGGATCAAGCCCGATATAGGTATGTAGAATGGCATCAAAAAAGCGCACTGAGGTTTTTTGTTGCAGCTTGTCAAAATCAAAATCAGCCATCCAAGTATCAAACATTTCGACCAGAAACTCGCCATAGGCGCGGGCGTTGACGGAAAAGGGCGCGGCGATTTTAGCGTTGTGCGGATCGCGCTCGACAATCGGGCTAAACTGCATAAATACAAAGCCGGCTTCAACAAAAAATGAATAAATTTGTTGGGCGTATTGGACTGAATAATCGTTGACCGTACCGAGTGCGTTGACCTGTACGCCCTTATCAATCAGCATCTTAGCGTTTTCATAGACTTTATCGAAAGTGCCGCGATTCATCCGATCAAGGCGGTAGCGGTCATGGACATGTTGAGGTCCGTCAATCGATAAGCCCACTAAAAAGTTTTCTTGTTTAAGAAAATCTGCCCACGCCTCATCAAGCAAAAAGCCGCTGGTTTGTAACGCATTGGAATATTCTCGCCCTTTGGCATACTGCTTTTGTAACTTCACCACTTTTTGGAAAAATGCTAAGCCGAGTACGGTGGGTTCGCCGCCCTGCCAGATGAACATCGGCATGGGCGAATCGCGGAACAAGTCTTTAATCAGTTTTTCCAGCGTTTCATCGCTCATGCGGTGGCTGGCGGGCGGACCGGGATAGAGTTCAGCGCGTTCTAAGTAATAGCAATAGGTGCATTTCAGGTTGCAAAACGCACCTATGGGTTTGACCATCACGGTGGTAAACACTTTGCGCTCGGCTTGCGCGGGGTTATACAATGCGGATTTTAAGTAAAGGGTTCTGCTCATAAAATCTCACCTTTAGCGAGCTGTTGTTGATACCAATGCGCGGCGGAAAAACTCAGTTGACTCAGTTGAGCTTGGGGATACAGGTTTTGCAGCGTCTGGCTGACACACGCCAGCGACCAGCCTTGAGCGCAATGCAGCGCGGTCAACGCCACGCACGGCGAGCGTCCGCGCCCCTCGTAACAAAAAACATAGACCGGCTGACGTTGCTGCCAGCAGTGTATAAGGTCTTGCACCGCCTGCATAAAGGCAAACTGCGAGGCGGTGTCGCTGTGTTCGGCATACAAATCGGGCGAAATGCGCGCTGGATTTTGCTGCGGCAGCAGGCGCGGGGCGGGTGAAAAAATGTCCGGAAATACATACAGGCTTTGCCGCCCAAGCAAGGGGGAGTGAGGATAAATCTGGCGTAAATCCGTGCCGCTGAGGTTCAGCCAATGCCGATAACCTTGCGCATACAGCTCCTCTAATTTTGCCCGACTGGGCAACGCACCTAAGCGCAGCAAGCCGTTACAAGCACTGCGCAAAGCGGGTTTAACAGCGGTTCGCGGCACGGCGGCAGCGGGCTTATTGCGCACCGCTTAACAAAGGATATTCCTGCAAAATGGATTCAAACGCTTGCTGACGTTCTGCTGCGTCTTCCACTTTGCGGTTAGGGTGGCTGTACAAATGAATGCCGCCCCAGTTTTCTTCCGAGATAAGCTGCTCTTTGACCAGCATATCCGCCAAATTCACCAAGCTACTGCTCGGCACATCAGCTAAATCCCAAGCGAGACTAAATGTATCCACATAAGCATAGCTGCTGGCAAATTGCGGCGCGTCTTCAATATGCACCAACAATAACATGCCCTGATATTGGGTTTGCGTGCTGGGCAGTAAAGCCGCCGCGCAATTCATCGCTGCGATGGACGCTTCCGGACGTGGTGACAGCAGTAGCGGGGCTGGCACATATTTGAACGGCTTGGCAAATTGCTCTAAGCGACCGGACAAATGCAGCAAACCAGCAAGCCCATAACGCGGCTTGGCTTGTTCAGCAAACACCGGAGCAAGATTAGAGTGTTGCGCGAGTTCGATGATCACCTGTTTTTCCAAATTTTGCAGATGAAATTGTTTGAGCATGTGAACAACCCAAACATGGGAATAGAACAGACAGTGTATGGGACGAGCTTGTGACATAAGATTTTCCTTGTGCATTTCAGAAGTTTAGGCTGTGGCGAATTATGACATAAGTGACCTTGTGCAAACAGCCTAAAATTCAACTTAGGCATTTCCACGCCGGAGAGGTTGTAAAAAACCTCGTGGTATCATAGTACAAGAACCCTCATAAACAGCAATGCCGGGGTTGCGCCGCGTCTTGTTGCGGCGCGAACGCGGAATGGTCTCTCAAAACCGAAAACTTTGTAGGGTTTGCGCCGCGTCTTGTTGCGGCGCGAACGCGGAATGGTCTCTCAAAACCGAAAACTTTAACCGCCGCAGCGTAGCTGGGCAATAAAGCTATTTTGCAACATAAGCTTTGCTACAATAGGCAACCTAACAATGACAATGGACTTAAGACGGGCATGGCTAAACAACAATCTATCCAACTTATCGCCTATAAAAAGGGCGTGGAATATTTCAATAAAAAAGACTTTACCCAAGCTGCATTATGGTTTCGTCAAGGCGCCGCGCAAGGGCATCCACACGCGCAATATTTGTTGGGTGTTTTGTACCATCACGGCAAAGGAATGCCGAAAAATATAGAACGCGCTGCGCACTGGTATCGTGCTTCAGCCGAACAGGGCAACGTCAAAGCCCAGCTTCATTTGGCGATGCTGTACCACAGTGGCAAAGGTATTGCGCAAGATGACACACAGGCGGCACACTGGTATCAACGCGCCGCCGAACAAAACAATACCGATGCTTGTTATCAACTGGGTAATTTCTATGCGCATGGTCGCGGAATAGCAAAAAACACTACGCAAGCTATTGAGTTTTTTGAAAAAGCGGCGGCAGCTGGACACGCTAAAGCACAGTTCAATTTGGGCGTGTTGTATGCGCAGGGGAAGGGTGCGCCGCGTGATTTAATGAAGGCGGAACATTGGTATCAAGAAGCCGCAAAAAAGGGTTTACCTGAAGCACAAAAGCATTTGCAGCGGGTGCAGCAACAACTGCAAAAATCGGATAAGCCGCAAGTCATAGAAGCCTTGCAGTGGCATCGCAAAGCCGCTGAACAAGATTTAGCCAGGGCGCAAAAAACCCTGAACATGCGCTTGCTGTACTATTATCTTGGCATGATGCACGAAAAAGGACATGGCGTAACGCAAGATGTCAATGTGGCGCAACAGTGGTACGAAAAAGCCGCGCAGCCGACACAGGCTGAGTTTAATCCCCAGGTATTGCGCGGGTTGCCCAATTTGCCGCATGGGGCGGTGCCTTTGCAAGTGCCGTTGTTGCTGGCGCGAGACATGCCGCAGGAGTTACTGGGCATGTTGCAGCAACTCAATCTCAATGCTAGCGGACCAGCAAAAGCCTCTGTACCGGCAGCCGCGATACCATCGCCCACCGAACCGCTTGCGTCACCGTTGACGGCAAATACGCCTGCCACTGGCAGCGCGTCCAATGCCGCGCCTGGTGCCATGCCCGGTCTAGCGATTTCTCCTGAGCATCAAAACTTTGCTTATTTGCTCGATTTGCACCGTCAAGCCGTAGAAAAAAACGATCCCGCTGCACAATTTAAGCTTGCTATTCTCAATCAAAAAGGCGAAGAATTGCCTAAAGACGTGCATCAAGCGGTGCATTGGTACACCCGCGCTGCTGAACAGGGCTATGTCAGTGCGCAATATAATTTAGGCGTATTGTTTGAACACGGCGAGGGCATCCCCAAAGACTTGCCGCAAGCCGTGCATTGGTATCGGCAAGCCGCAGAAAAGCAATGCACCGATGCGCAGTACAATCTAGGCGTGATGTACGAACAAGGGCGCGGTATTGAACAAGATTTCGCCCAAGCCGTGCATTGGTATCGACAAGCTGCCGAGCATGGCGACTCAGGTGCGCAACTGAACTTAGGCTTAATGTATGAAAGCGGGCAGGGAGTGCTACAAAACATTGCGCAAGCTCTGCATTGGTATCGCCAAGCTGCCGAACAGGGCAATCTGGAGGCGCAATTTAATCTTGCCGTTTTATACGAAGAAGGGCGACAAATTCCACAAGATTTAACCCAAGCGATTTACTGGTATCGCCGCGCTGCCGAACAAGATTGTCTGGATGCGCAATTTAATCTAGGCGTATTATACGAAACTGGGCAGGGCGTACCGCAGGATTTGCAGCAGGCTTTATACTGGTACAAAGCCGCCGCACAACAAGGCGCGGTTGATGCGCAATACCATTTGGCACATTTACTAGAAACCGTTGAAGGCATGCGCGATTTTCTGCAAGCAACGCACTGGTATCAACAAGCTGCTGAACAAGCACATAAAGAGGCGCAGTTTAAGCTCGCCAGCCTGTACCAAAAGGGTTTAGGCTTACCGCAAGATTTTGTACGTGCTTATCAATGGTTCTCGCTGGCGGCTATGCAAGGACACGAAGCTGCCCTAGAGCAGCGAGACGCGATGGTGCGTCTTGTCGATTCCGGGCAAATTGCCGAAGGACAGCGGTTAGCAAGAGAATGGTATGAAGCACACCGAGTTACACAGGTATCGCGGTGAAAGCATTCGGATAATCAGTGCCAGACCTGCAACAAAACGAGGCAGCGATTTTATGAACATGGAAATTGATGACGAATTAAACGACGAACTTGAAGTTGAATATCATTTTGCCAACATGAAAGGCGGTATTCGCGGCAAGGAAAGTGCCACTTGGGAATGCGATCTTGACCGCGTTGCGGTCTGTACTGCCAGAATGCTGGGTATCGTGCCATCGTTCCGCGTGCTTCGACGAAAAAATGTCGCGCACCCTACCGGGCTGGGAGAGCTAATCCCCACTGGGAGAGCTAATCTCCAGATTAGCTCAAACGGCGCAGCCGTTTCGCGCCGCCTGTGGCTCCTGGGAGAGCTAAGGTAACTCGCAAAAAATAAATCCCCACTACCCAGACTGTGGCTGAATACTC
>CAZOSP010000120.1:0-9967 GCA_964582525.1 uncultured Thiomargarita sp.
CCTTTTAATTTTGAATTTCATTTAGAAGAAAATATTTTTCGATAATGTCTATTTTCAGTAATCATTGTGATATGCGCAAGCCTCATGCTCCAAAGCGATATTTTGCAGTACAAAGTAGCGACCGCGTAACCTGAGTTTTAAACTTAATGGCAGTTGCACAGGCAGCCTACACACTGCCTGTCATGTTTTCAGTTAAGCGTCATGCTTATTGAATCATGATCCAAAGGCTTTTCAGCTAAATGAATGCGTCCTGTCATGCGAAAATCTTCTACTTGCAAATAAGGGCGAATGAAGATGTGCATTTTGCCTAACACTACACCTGTATCTGAATTAGGTTTCATGGCGATATTATCCACTGAAGTGGGTCCGTCTTCTTTGTGCATAATGATTTGCTTGACTTTGATTTCGGTGGAGGACAGTTGTTGGAATACAAATTCCAGTTTCGCAAATACTTCCTTTTCACCGCCATCAACATCAATGCGTATAAAGGGTTGTGGCGGATCAACTTCAGGCTTACCTTCGGCGGGTTTACCACTAAAATTAATTCCCAGATAAAAACCCCGTGAAGTGGCTTTAGTTATCGCATAAGTGTATTCAGCCTCTAGGTCAACAGCTTCATTATCTGCTTCAATTAATAATGGTTGTTGAGGCAAAAAATATTCTCGCGGTCGATTATCAATGGTTTCATCCAAAATACCAATCGCACGGGTACGGCGGGTTTCATCAATCGGGTGAGATTTAATGGCTTTTCTGTGACTTTGACCAATGATGTTCCAGTGATTCAATGCCAGCCCGGCGCATACCAGATTTTTTGCCGCCTCCTTTTCACATATAAGGTTATTATTCTCTGCGCGACTAAAGGCGTAGTTGCCAACTTCGGCAAAATCAGTTGCCAGCGGACGTTTTTCCGCAGGGATAGCATGAATAATCGCATTACGCAGCCCCGGCAATTGGCTGGAGCGTCCAGACAACAGTACAAAATCTACTGCCGGCATTTCATCTACGCTAAACCATCGCTCGATTTGATTAATCACGGTACGATAAGTGCCTTGTGTCCAACTGCTTAGGCGGTCTAATTCTAGGCTGCTCGGTAAGCCACTTGTATCGATACCCATCATGGATTGTTGACCGCTTTGTATAATATTCACCACTTCGCCCCAGCGGATAGCGGCATCTTGGTTGTCTGACACCTCAATTTTGAGACGCTCCGCCACTTCGTACAGCTTGATAATAAAACGCCGCCGATATTCGCCTAGATTCACGTTGCTCCAATCAACTACGGTTTTATCTAGGTCTTCGTCGTTTAAGTTAGTGCGCAACTGTGCCTCGCTCATTTTTTCGTAGTGTTTCAACAGGCTTTTCAGATATTCGGCAATACGGCGAGTGATTTCTAAGCCACCTTGATCGATAGCAAAATGTTTTTTCACTCGTGAATGCACGTCTTGACCCTCTGCCCCCGTATCCTCAATGTGTAGTAGCACCATGTCGGTTGTGCCGCCGCCGCAATCCACTACCAGCACATGCAGGGCTTTGGGGTAACTTTGCGCCAGTTCTTGATCGGGTTCAAAGGGCGCGAAAGTACGCACCAGATGATCGCCCTCAAGTCCCTGAAAACGCTCTAATAACAGGCCCATAAAAGCAGCACTGGCTTCGTCCATGCGGTACGCCGATCCGATTTCTGAAGTGGTTTTTTTGTCAGGTAAAAATTCATGTAAAAAGCTTTGATCTAAAGCACTGCGCAGACGTTTTTCCATGTCTTTGCGTTGCGATTCGGTCCAGGCTACAGGGTAGCTGTAGCATAGATTGCTTAAGCGTTCACGGATCGGTGTGGTATTTTGCAAGCTGACGTGTAGGGCTTGATCAAAGAGTTCGCGTAAATAGCCTTCAATGGGGTCAAATTTCGGCTCAAAATGACGCAATAAATCTTTGCGAATACGGTCGCTTTGCATATCTGAACCGACTAAGCGTTTGGGGGCAAAAACAAAGCCTTTTAAGTTGATTGGTACTCCTTTCGCCGCCAAACTTAAAAAACCGCCGGCTTCCACGCCAATCGCGCATTCATTATGCGCCGTCACACGCTCCGCGCCTTCAGCAGATAAGGCGCATAAAAAACTCGGTGTAGTCGCTAGGCGATCAGTTGAGGTATCTTTTTTCTCTTGTACCATGATGCGGTTTGAGCGGATGTGACGTGGTACAGCCTCAAAAGTGCCGTTAATAAGTGGTGAAGTGCTACCCCATACGGCGGCTTGCACGGCGCGACTGCCTTCTTCTTGTTGACGTACAAAGTTTGGCGTGTAGGTGCTATGCGTCCAAGAACGCAAATGATGCAAAGCCGTAAAAGGCATGTCTTGTCCTTCGCCTGTGGGCTGTTCGGGCAAGCAAGCAATGGTGCTGGCAGTCGTGCCAAAATCTACAGCAATAAAAGAACGTGGGCTGCTAGGTTGCGGATTCATGCTTTTAATTAAGGCAAACCAGCCCTCATTAGGACGAAATTGCCAATTACAATCTTGCCACAAACGCCCAAAATTGAAATTAACCAATTTGTTAAGGAAGCTTTTTGGTGGCGAAGGTGGCGCAACTTCGTTGGCTTGCAAGGGTAGCAGCGCTAAACGCGGAACATGCAGTAATAAGCAATATTGACCGCCATGTAATTGCGGATGCCATTTGACCGGTGGACGATCATCGCCGATAAATAAACCTGATATCTTGGAGGTATTTGCCGATGGACGCGGATTAAAGGCGATGTATAAGCCAGCTTCCTTACCATGAGCGGTAACGCCTAAGCTTATGTCTAAATAATGTGTGTCTTCTTCTTTGAAAGCCTCCAGCTCTTCGCGGGCATCTCTGGCGTTTTGCGCATCTTCTACTTGCATTAATTTCAAAGACGATTGCCAAAGCGAGCGCGGTAAACGTCGCCCTAGTCGCTCATCAGTATTATCTAAAGTCTCTACATGCCAAGCTTCTCTATTTTTCAGATCGCGCCAATACACGGCTAAACGATGAGTTTCCAGTGCTTGTTGATATAGAGTTTTGAAGTTATTACCAAGGATCATGCTTAAAGGCACGAATAAGCGGCGGGGCATGGTAGTGCGTAATTCAATATAAGCATTCATATCTATTCTCCTCTAAATTTTAGGCGTTGTAAGGGGCTTGGAAGTCGGCGGCAGTAATCTCGCTGGTTAACTTCGAGCCACTATGTTGCACGCTTTGATATTGGTTTTCGTCATCCGCAGACAGCAGTCCTACGCCGCTTTGTAAGACAAATTGCAGCAATGCAGACATGTCCAGATTTTCCTCATAACAATGTACTGCAATTTTGCGTAAGTCGCTTTCATCAGCTTTGACGATGTAATCCATCACACGCACTACGCGCTCAATGGCTACTGATTGAATGCGCAACAGGCTATCTTTTTGGCGTTGGAACAGGTTTTCGTAGCGTTTTGCCAGTTCTTGCAAAGGGTAATCGTGTTTTAAGGATTCGCCTAAACTACGTTTGAGTTGATCGCGTAAGGTGGGTGACTGCTTGCTGAGTTCGCTCAACTGCGCCACTGTATCATTGGCAATATCATTGACAATATCTTCAAAACTAAAAGTTTTTTTCTCCACCGTAGTTGGATTAGCATTTTCCTCAATGAGGTCTAAACGGCGTTTACATGCCGCGCCTAACTGCAAACGCTTGCCGCGCAAGTCACTGTTAAACCAAATACTTTTAAGAAAAGCTTGGGTTTGTTGTAATTCACTCAAGGCACTAACGTGGTTATCCGGTTGTCCAAATTCGTTCAATAAATCCTTAAAATCTTGCCACACTGCATCCACCATTTGTAGGCGTTCTTGGCAATGATTGCTGGCAATAGGACCTATTGTGGCGTACTTCACAACTGTTTCAGTGAATAGACGAAAACCGCAATCTGCGGGGTCTAAGACAGCCGTCAAAGCACGAATGAGCCAATGCTGTACCGCCTTACGCTGGGCTTCGGGCGCGGCTAAATCGCCCCAATCTTGCACGAGACGTAAGACACAGCGTTCTCCGCGTGGTAATTGTTCATCCTCGCAAGCCTTCTCGCCTTTTTTATCTAACAGGTGGATAAGTTTTGTCGCCGTTGCTTCGGCACTGTTGGCAGCCAATTCAAAGCCTTCTAATTCACTGCGTTTGCCTTCAAAGAAAAACATTGGCGGCCACGTATTGAGATCAGTTTGATTCATAATCGGTGTGTGATCACCGCCGTACATCAAAGGTTCAAGCACATTCTGCACAACTTTATAGCGAAAATTTGATTCGCTTAAACTGTGATGACAGCCTTCAGGTTGCGGCGCGTCAGGGTTTTTAATCCGTTCACGCTGCCAATCTTCGCAACCTAATAAATCCCAGGCTTTTTTAATCGGATAGGCGGCATGGGTGATGGACAATAAGACGCGCCCCAAACCTTGCCCTTGACAACGTGCCAGCCAAGGTGTCCAGACATTATCCATAAACTGCCCGCCGATGTTCATCGCATCCACATTGGCAGAGGACACCACCAACAGCACATCTAATTCATGTGTCGCAGTAATAAACACCTGCGCATTTTTAGCCCGTTTCCATTCAGGATAGCCACCGCCTTCCATTGAATCCGCGCCCGGTGCATCGATTACATCCAATACGTCTAATATTTGCCCAGCCAACCCTGCCGTTTGCGAGTGATATACCACAGGCACGCGCACATGTTTAGCGTGCCATTGTAATTCAGGTAAACTGATATGCCCGTTTAAGCCCATTATGTAATGCTCACCCTGTTCCTCAAAACGAAAATTATCGTCTTTATTCATGACTGGAAAACGACATACACGATAGGGATCGCTAAGACCTATTTGTCCGTCTTCGTCGCGCACATGACGCACTAAACGAACTTCCTTGCCCATTAAATTCAGAGGGGGTGCGGGTTTGCGTAAATCAGGCTCAATATTTGGCGAAAACATTTCTACATGTAAATAATGCGGTGATAAATCCAAAGTGTCTCGCGCTTGAGTCAAACGAATTAAACAGGCGGTGGTATCAGCTTCGCCGGTAGGAAAATAAGCCATCTCTTCAATACCACCCTGCGCGGTTTTTTTGCCTAGCCAGCTTTGCAATAAGCTGGTTTTGCCCTGTCCGCGTTTACCCATAACACAGAGTGAAGGACGCAAATCTGCGGTGCGTTTGAGTTTTTCCGTATCGCGCTGCAAATTGTGTAGCCGCTTTTTCCAGTAATTTTCATAAATTTGCTTTTTTGCTGGCTCTTGGTGGCAAAAAGCTTCAAAACGTCCTTGAATTTCTTTCACACGGCGATTTAAGTATGTTGCAAACCGTTGTAAATCTTGCTTAAACTGGGTTTGCAAAGACGTGATAACTGGGTTGTCTAAATTTGTCGGCGGGGAACTTATCGGTGCGGGCGCAGCGTTTTCAGCGGGAGCGGTGTTAGGCGTTACTTCGCTCGCATTCTCATCGGCGGGCGGCAGGAGGTTGCGATGATTGTGTATCGGGCGCGATGGTTGCGGCTTTTTGCAATGCCTGTGTGAGCAGTTGAGTTAATCCTTCAGATTCAGGTAACGCATCATCCAACTCTTGCGCAGACAAGACTTTATTCAGGTAAACCAAACTCGTACCCATAAAATTACGGGTATCGAGTTTTGCCAATAACGCCACTAAGCCTTTATTTTCGGCTTGTAGGGAAATTTCTATAGTCTCTTTTGCGCATCCTAAGCAGCGTATTAGAGGATGTGCTGAGTGAAAAGTGGTTGTTTGGACATCCTTTTCTACCAGCCCTAAAAATATTTCTGTAAATTGTTCAATGTGTTGAATGGAAAGACGCGGCTCAGTGCTAGAAAAAGTGAAATGTGCTGCGGCGGTGGGTATGGGTAAACTGTTTGGACTTGAGCATAGCGCGCCCCCTTCGCCTTGCTTAGTACGGTAAAATACAATCCATTGCAAGGTTTGCGATTGAGTTTCTAAAATCAATTCAACGCCGTTTGCATTAGGGGTTAAAAACATTTCACGGTTATTATGCGATAACTTCATCACAGACTTTCCTTGTAATGGTTAGAAATATCATGTAAGTGCGTTCTAAAATGGCGAACGGCTTGATTGTACACAAGAATGCAGTCTATATCACACCAGTCATTTTCGCCACACCCCGATTACTTCACTCAACAACCAATTCACATACTTTTTATCGGGTATGTTTTCTTACGCACAAAAAAACCTCTCTTGCCTCCTAGACAAGCCTCTAAAATAGGAGAAATAAGGCGAAATTTTATTTTTAAGACACTCAACGGTATTTAGACTAAAAACCTCGTATTTATACCAAGCACTATCTGGTATGACGAAAATTTATCGTAAGTCATTGATTTATCGTGACGGGCTGTTTGAAAATATTATTCCCAAGATAATTTGCGCAAACACGTTTTAGATAATTGCAAGAATAATAAAAACGTTCGGGTCAAGGTTACAAACCTTGACCCGCGAGCCGGCTTGGCGCGAGGTCGGCAAAAAATACGCCGCTGACAACGCCGCTGCTCAAACATTTTTGCGCAACAAAATCAAACAAGGCGGCAAAGGCGTATGGGGCGAAATCCCCATGCCGCCCAATCCCACCCTTAGCCAAGCCGACTTGGAGGCGCTGGTAGGCTTTATATTGTCGTTGCGCTAGACTGCTTTTTTGCGCGGCCTCTTTTGTCTGACTGCGGCGCAAAAAAATCAGACCGGTTCGCCGGTTTTTACGGGCAAATGCCCCTGTTGTTTGTTTTGTTCATTCTCTAGGAGAACTCCGATGCAATATCGTCAATTCGTTACCACCACTGCCCTTGCTGCACTGCTTTTTGCCGTAGGCGCGAGTCCTGCTTTTGCCGCCAAAGAAGGCATGGAAAAATGCGCTGGCATCGTCAAAGCTGGCAAAAATGACTGTGGCACTTCTACCTTGTCTTGTTCTGGCACGTCCAAAACAGACAATGACGCAGAAGCCTGGATTTATGTGCCGATTGGCATGTGCGAAAAAATCACCGGCGGTACAGTGGTCAGTGGTGAGAAGAAAGACATGTAGTCACTAAAACCTGCCAGGTCTTGATGACCTGGCAGACTTTTTTTCGTGTCGCTTCACCAGAGGCGGCACGAGCAGAGGACGATAACGATGTTTGCCATCATCAAAAATACTTATTTCCGTGCCATCTACGGTCTTGAATTCACCGCGCCGTTAGTTGATTTAGGATTGCGCGTTTATGTGGCATGGATATTTTTCAATGCCGGATTGGTAAAAATTCAGTCCTGGAGTTCGACCCTGATGCTATTTGAATACGAATACGCCGTGCCTTTGCTGCCGCCGGTTGCCGCCGCGTATCTGGGCACCGCCGCCGAATTGTTCTTGCCGCCTTTGCTGATGTTGGGTCTATTCGGACATTTCAGCGCGTTGGCATTGTTTGTACTTAATGTGATAGCGGTGGTGTCTTATCCCGATTTATCACCAGTGGGCTTGCAACATCATATCTATTGGGGCATGTTATTGGCATTTTTTATCGTGCATGGTAGTGGACGGCTGTCCGTGGATACTTGGTTATTGCGTAAGCGGGCATAGATAGCCGCCTTGATTTCTCGTTCCCACGGTCTCCGTGGGAACGAGGGAATGCACCTATGGTGCTAACCACCGCCTTTAGACAGTACATGAAAGTGGGTGCGCGTTAGCGCAACCATTTGCTGCTTTGAGCGACTCACAAATGAAAGCCCCCGACTTTGCCGGGGATTGTTACTTTGTAATTAACCTAAATGGTAGGAAACACAGATGAATAAAAAATTTTTTAGCACCACCCTGTTAACCGCTTTACTTGCTACGCAATCGCCGTTGAGCATCGCTCAGACTTTGATTGATCCGGCGGAAGTTGGTTTACCCGCAGTCGGTGGTTATCCTGAATATGTATTTATCGAAAAAATCGAAAAATCAAAGGCACGGGATACCGCTTATTTATTAACACAAGCCCTAGGACGCGGACGTTTAATTATCTTCTCTTACATGCCTAAACTCACTGATCCAACGTTAGGGGATAAGGGGTTTACCCCTGATTATTTTGTCCAACAATGGCGAGCTTCGTTAGCGGATATTATGCTAGATTTAACCGCACAGCAGCAGCGTATTATGACGGTATTATTTGAAGCAGGACGGCAAAGTATTGCGAATAATCAAACTCGCCTAAACCTCAAAGGCGTTAAATGGAAGCACTATTTGCCGGCCAGTTGGGCGCGTGAAACGGCTACTGTGATGCAAGCACGCACGGGCATTGTCAGTAAACAACCGGCGGTGCATTATCGTCATCCTGCTAATGCTCCTGATGCCCGCGAAAAAGAAGTATTGGTTCAATTTACGCGCCAAGATTATAACGGGGAATCCTTCGGGGAATATAGTGCTATGGGTAAACAGGCCGTGTATCGTTATTTTGAGCCAATACGACTCATGCCCCCTTGTTTAGCGTGTCATGGCAAGCCTAAAGGCGAAAAAGACATGTTGGGTTTTGCTAAAGATGGTTTGGCAAACAATGATGTGATAGGATTGTTTAGTATTACGCTTGGTATTCAGGAATAATCACCGCAAGTGCTATGGTAAGCATTCAATCTCTATTTTTGTTGGAATGTAAACATTCATCGCGTAGTTTGGGCTTTGCATTTTTTGGCAAAGCCCAACAGCCCAAGCTACGACCTTGAACCAGACCACAAGCGACCAATACACTGCCAGCAAGCTGATGCCAACCGAACTCACCACAATCAACCCGCCAAATGCGAACCCCGCCATCACTCTGACCTATGCCTGTTAAGGAACGAACAGTAAATAACTGATGCCAAGCGGTCAAAGGCAAAACAGTGCGGTTATTTTCTCGTTCCCACGCTCTCTCTGCGTGGGAATGCAGTTTGTGCCGCTCTGCGACACGGACGCGGAGCGTCCCAGCGGCATTCCCACGGAGACCGTGGGAATCCTCTCCACGAGGGCGAGAGGGCAAAATGGGGGAATTTTACCGCACTGAGGAATCATTAGATGTTACCAATCTGTATTCAAAACACGCTACGCCAACTGCTGATACTCGGCTTGCTCAGCCTCCCTCTCGCCGCCCATGCCGAGCCGACGCACTGGCGCGATTGGTCAGAGGCGCTTTTTAACGAAGCGCGGCAAACCGACAAACTGATTATGCTACATGTCAAAGCACCCTGGTGCGCGGCGTGCCGTAAAATGGATGCCGAGGCTTGGGCGGATGCGCGGGTGCAAGATCACCTTCAACAACGCTATGTTGCGGTACGCGCCGATTTTGACCAACACCCCGAACTGATGCAGCGTTACCGCATTAGCGGTGTTCCCGCGCTGGTGATTTTTGATGGCGAGGGGCGTGAACTGATTCGCCGTAGCGGTTATCTGCAAGCAGACTGGGTGTATTGGCTGCTAGCGGCGGTTGCCGACAATCCCAGCCCTGAGGCGCACCAATGAAACGGCACTTATTTTTCTCGTTTTCTCGTTCCCACGGAGAGCGTGGGAACGAGGGTGCCAATATGTTCTTATTGGCTTAAATTTTTGAAAAGAGAGAAATCACATGTATTTCACAGCTATTATTGAGCGTTGCAAAGAGACCGGTTTATATGTAGGTCATATTCCAGGTTTTACAGGCGCGCATTCTCAAGGAGCAACGCTTGATGAACTCAATAAAAATTTACAGGAAGTTATAGCAATGCAGCTTGAAGACGGAGCACCTTTTCTTGAAACCGAATTCATCGGCACTCAACAAATAGCGGTTGCTTGATGTCAAATATACCTGTGCTTAAGCCTCAAGAAGTTGTCCGTATACTTGAGAGATTAAACTTCAAAGAAGTACGGCAGCGCGGTTCGCACAAACAATATCGCCATGCGGATGGAAGAGTGACGACTGTTCCTCAGCAGTTCCCGCCCGCATCAAAACCCTGTTAAAATAGCCCACAGTTACCCCC
>CAZOSP010000121.1:0-9883 GCA_964582525.1 uncultured Thiomargarita sp.
ACACTTTCCTTGTAAAATAATGCTTGACTTGAGAGACGGTATCTACTTGGCTACAGCCTCCAACAACTTGACGAAAACCACATCCACTCTAGTCATTGACACCTGCCGCCTGCTCCTATTTTAGGGGGGGGCTGAACGGTTACCTTGTGTTTTATAAGCTGCGTTGCGTAATCAAAAAAAGATTGATGACTATTTTTTATTGGTTAATAATATTCGAACTTTCTACAATTTAACCGCAACGAGGATTGTTCGAGTGACTCAAAACAGTATTGCTCAACTTAAACAACAACTTAAGTACTTACATAGCAAGCATGGACTGCTTTCCTTGAAAGCAGGTACTGAATGGGAAGATATGGATTATCAAGAAATCCAATGGCTTTATGAACTCGGCGAACAGCAGTTGCCACTGTTGGTCAAAGTGGCAGGCGCAGAAGCTAAAGTGGATTTACGCCATTTGCAAGCGATAGGTGTCACCGGTTTGCTAGGTCCCATGATTGAGTCCCGTTATGCACTGGAAAAATTTGTCAGTATCGCGCAAGCCCATTATAAGGATGCCGCTAAAACGCCGATGCTGGCGGTTAATCTTGAAACTATTCATGCTTACGATCAATTAGATACGCTGATTGCCAGCCCCGCCTTTGCTGCCATTGAATTAGTCGTGATCGGGCGTTTAGATTTATCGCTTTCCATGGGCATTGATGATGTGGATGATCCGCAAGTCTTAGCCGTTACCCAACACATTGTGAATAAAGTCCGCGCAGCGGGTAAAGCCGTTTCGATTGGCGGATTTGTTAATCCCGCTAGTGCGGTCAGTATTCGTGAGACGTTTAATATCAATTACTTAAATACCATTCATACCTTATTTGACCTGTCTAAAGTGGATGATATTGCCAGCGCTATTGGGTATGGCATTGAGTTTGAAATTGCTTTTTACCAATACTTAAAAACGCGCAACCCTGCCCGTAGTGATTTTTATCAAACCCGCATCGACACCAGTCAAGCTAAGCTCGACAAAGCTGCCGAGTGTTCCCCAAACAAAACCCAAGCTGCTGCATAACGATGTCCAGTCGTCTCCAAACGCGCACCGACGTGCTCGTCGTCGGCAGTGGCTTTGCGGGTTTAAGTGCCGCGATTGAAGCTGCTCAGGCGGGTTGTACGGTACAACTCATCGAAAAACGTGATACTTACGGTGGCAATTCTTGGATCAGCGGCGGCGTGTTAGCCGCTGTGGATGTCGAAACCCAACGCCGTTACGGCATCCAAGACAGCACCGCGCAAATGTTTGATGACATCATGCGTGCCGGGCGTGGACACAATGATCCCGCGCTAGTTCGGCAAGTGTGTGCTAATTCCTATTCGGTGTTGGAGTGGTTGCGTGAAGCGTTGCAGATTCCTTTCATGCCGCGCATTGATCAATTCGGTGGGCATTCCGTGCCGCGCTGTTATACGGTCGCCGATATTCAAGGGCGCAACATGCTTAATCCTCTGCTTAAACGTGCGCAAAGTTTGGGGGTGAGTCTGCATCTCAATACGAGTTTGCACAACTTGCGGCAAGATGCGCAGCAGCGTGTTGTCGCCGCTGAGTTAATGAGGGATGATGGCAGTCTGCAAACCGTACCGCTTGCGCGTGGCGTGGTGCTTGCCAGCGGCGGCTTTGGCGGTGAAATGGCTGATTTGCAGGTGATCACGACAGCTACTCGTTTGCCGGATAGCAGCGGCGAAATTCTCCATTTAGCGCGGCAATTAGGTGCGCAACTGATTGATTTAGACCAGGTTCAATTATTGCCTTGTGCCTCGCCTGATGAAGTCGGGCGCGGCGTTGCACCAGTGTTTGCCAGTTATGTGGTGTTTCCTTACGGCATGATGCTGGATGTCAACAGCGGGCAGCGTTTCGTCAATGAATGGACGGATCGCAAAACCCGCACCGATGCGATGTTAGCCTTGCAGCAACCGGCGATTGGGATCACCGATCAAAACGGCATTGAGAATGCGGGCGAGATGATTAAAGATCATATGGATGATCAGGTGATTATTCGCTTTGAGACGCTAGAAGCCCTAGCAAGCGCGTATCAATTACCGTTAGCCGCCGTGCAGGAAAGTCTGCATACCTATAATCACTATGTTCTGCAACAACAGGATGCCGCTTTTGGCAAGCCGATTCCTGCCAACGCCAAACCGCTGGCACCGCCTTATTACGCGCTACGCTTGTGGCCCAAAACCCACTCGACGATGGGCGGGGTGAAAGTTAATCCGTACATGCAGGTGTTGAATACTGAAGAGCAAATTATTCCGGGCTTATTTGCCGCTGGCGAAGTGACGGGCGGCGTGCATGGCGTGTCGCGGTTGGCGGGCTGTGCCATTACTGAATGCCTGGTGTTAGGACGTAGTGCGGGACAACAGATTGCTTTATTTGGACAGGTTTAATATGAACACGATTGATCATAGCCGCTTATTTGCCGATACCCATGCCGTGTTAGACGCAACGTTGCGCGATGCTGGTTATATGAATGACTGGCAGTTTTCGCGTGAAACGATTTTTCAAGTGGTCAGCAGTGTTGCGCAAACCGGCGCAGAGGCTATCGAAGTCGGCTATATCAGCGATCAGCCAGATAAACCGCTGGCAGCGCGTTGTGATGCTAAATTATTGCAAGCCTTGCACGAAGCTATTGATCACTCGACAGCGTTAGCCGTGATGTTGAGTCTGAGTGAAAAAAATCCTGATGCCTTGTTTGCCAGTCGTGCGCCACTGATTGATTTAGTCAGGATTCCCAGCACCTTAGCGGAATTGCCGCAGGCTTTACGGGTGGCAGAACGGGCTAAAAAACAAGGCATTGCCTGTAGCCTTAATTTGGTGAATATTTCCACCTTAAGCCGCGCAGATTTTTTATGGGTGGCGGGTGAAGTCAAACACAGCAACCTAGTGGACATTTTTTATTTAGCTGATTCTCGCGGTGCCTGTCATCCCGACGAGGTGTTTAGCATGGTGAGTACGGTGCGCGAAGTGTGGGAGGGGCGTTTTGGCTTTCACGCTCACGACAACACCGGCTTTGCCGCTGTCAATCCGCTACGCGCTATGGAAGCGGGTTGTGATGTGATTGACGGCACCGTCAATGGTTTGGGCTTGGGCAGTGGCAACACCAAGTTATCTCATGCGTTGAGCATGGTGATGGCGCGTTGCCCCGAAAAACAGTACAAGATTGCAGCACTTGACCCCGTTTGCCGTAGTTTGCGCGTCCCTATGCCCGCCGAAAATAGTTATTTATATTATTTGCTAGGCGCAAAAAATCTGGCGCAATTATGGCTGGAGCCGTTAATCCAGCGTTACGGCAAGGATACCGAGCGTTTGCTGCAAAAACTGCCGCGCCGCGCTTATACCGATATTCAACAGGTTTTTGTAGAGATTGACGCATGAGCCAAGTCAACTTATCCGATTTACAGCAAACCGATTTAACGCAACTGGATGTGGTGGCGCGTTATAGCGCGTTTGCGCCGGTCTATGATGAAGCGGTGAACAATTGGGGCTATCAATGCTATCGCACCGCTGCCGAGCGACTACAAGCCTATGTGCAGCCTGAGCAGGCGATTCTTGATGCCGGCTGTGGCACCGGACTGGTGGGCAAAGCCTTGCATGAACGCGGCTATCAACAGCTTAGCGGGCTTGATATTTCGCCTGAGATGCTAGAACGTGCGCAACAAACCGCTTGTTATCAACAGTTGCAGCAGCACGATTTAACCGCCACTCCGTATCCTTTTGCAGATCATCAATTTGCCGCTATTGCCTGTATTGGCGTGTTTTCCCTGATTGCCGATCCGCGCCCGGTGCTGCAAGAATTTTGGCGTTTATTAGCAAATAAGGGCTATTTAATTTTTAGCCAACAAGCGGCGTTATTTGCAAAATACCATTATCTGGATGTGCTTGAACAATTTGAGCAAAGCGGTCATTTGCAACGGCTTGCGATCAGCGATCCGGTGGTGTATTTGCCACAACGCGAAGGCTATCAAGAACGCACTGTAATTTATTGCGAATACCTCATTCACAAGGACGAGTAATATGAAAAAATGCTTAGTAATCAATGACCGTGAACCCCTGCCAGAAAACCATTTGGAGGATGTTGCCGAACTGGAAACGGTTTGGTATCAAAAAGCCGGTAGTGCTTTTTCGATGGACGAGGCGATTGCGCAACATCCTGACACGCAAATTATCATTACCACTTACATGGATTGGAACGCCTCGCGTTTGCAACAATTGCCTCAACTGGAATTGGTGATTACTACCACCATTTCGACGCATTTTGTCGATTCGGGCTATTGCCGCGAACACGGCATTCAAATCGTCAATACTGCCAATTACACCGGTGCATCGGTTGCCGAACATGCAGTCGCTTTGATGATGGCCGGAATGCGTAAAATTCCTACTATTGATCAACAAGTGCGCCAAGGCAATACTGATTGTTTTGAGTTTCCCGGCACGGAATTAGCCGGCAAAACCGCTGGCATTATCGGCTTTGGCAATATCGGCGCGTACACCGCGCAATTATTGAGTGGTTTTAATATGAACCTGCAATTTTACAACCGCTCGCCTAAAACCAGTCCGATTGCCAAAGCGGTGGATGTAGACACACTGGCAGAAACCTCTGATGTGGTATTTTTAAGCTTGCCGCTCAATAATGAATCGCGCCACATCATCAACGCCGAGCGTTTGCAGCGTATGAAAAATACCGCATTGTTAGTGAATACGTCGCCGGATGAAGTGATGGATTTAGCCGCTGTCAAAGCCGCTGTGATGAACGGCGAAATTGGCGGCATTGCCTTAGACTTGCTACGCGCCGAATTTTTTCTTGAGTGCCCCAACACCATTTTGACTCCGCGCCGTGCTTGGTACACCAACGAGTGTTTTGAACGTCGTATTGGCATTTGGAAGGAGACCGTCAAAGCCTATTTAAGCGGCGCGACCTTAGCGAATCAAAATGCTGAAGATTTTGTGCGCGTCAAGCATGGATAATGGTTTGTGTTGTCTCAATTGATGTTTAGTTTGCGCCATTAAAGAGGAGTTTATAGATGAGCTACAGTCATAGCACGCAACAACGCTTAGCCATCAATATTTTTACCCATAAGGGTAATGTGTCTGAAGCGGAACTGGCGCAGTATCATCTGGATGCCCGCCAATACCCGACCGCGCAGGCTTTGCAAGCCGAAGTGCTACGCCGTTGGGAGCAAGACGGCATCATGCTGGTGTCGCACAGCGGGATGCAGCATTTAAGCGAATTAAAACGCTGGGGCAGCATGATATTTTCCGATTTTGTTGATTATGCCGGCGGCTCTGCACCGCGTGGTGTGTGGGGCGATGGGGTTTATAAGATCGATGACACGCCCGCCCATATTGATATGTGTTATCACAATGAAATGTGCTATTTACCCAGCTATCCGCGCTGCTTTTTAGTCGGTTCATTAGCAGCCCCGCAACTCGGTGGCGAAACCATGGTATCGGATAATCAAGCCACGACCGCTGCTTTATTGGCTACCGATGTCGGGCAACAACTCAAACAACGGCGCTTGCGTTACATACGCAATGTCACCGACAAAAACAGTAATAATCTCAGCTATAAATCTTGGCAAGACACCTTCAAAACCGACTCCCGTGAAGATGTAGAACGCTATATTGCCAACACCGATTGGGCGCACGAATGGTTAGCCGACGGCACTTTACGCACGTCTTATGTGGTGGATGCCTTTGAATGGCACGAAGGCTTGCAACAAAATTTATTTTTCTCGGGCATGGTCAGTCACGCTTCCTTTTTTGATCAATGGACCGGCTTTAATGCCCTGGACGATGAAGATCGCCCGTTTACCATGACCTATGGCGATGGACAGGCGTTTACCTTTAAGGAACTGCAAATTTTGTTTGATGTTTACAATCAACGCAGTTTTGCAGCGCGTTGGCAACAGTTTGATTTAGCGATTTTAGACAATTTACGTTGGACTCATGCGCGTCCCGCGTTTCAATTACAAGCCAACGAGCAGCGCATCATGGGCGTGGCGATGGGCATGATGAAACAGCGCGTTGGGGCGCGTTTTTAACCAGACGAGGGCGTTATGCGAATTAAAAAGGTATCCCTGTATCGTAAAGAAATGCCGATGAACTGTGGCAAATTTTCGTGTTCTTTAGAACCCGGTACAGAAGCCGCCGACGTAGTGATTACGCGCCTAGAAACCGAATGCGGCTTAGTTGGCTACGGCGAAGCGGGTTCGGTGGGCGGCTATCCGAATTACGCACTAGGCACACTCGCCAGCAGTGCCGAATTAATTGAACGGCATTTGCTCAACAAAGACCCGCGCAATCTCAACCAAATCCAATACATGATGTCGCTGATTGACGGACAGGGTGCGATGAAAGCCGGGTTTGACATGGCGTGTTGGGACATCATCGGCAAACAGGCTAACAAACCCTTACACGAAATGCTGGGTGGCAAATTCATCGAACAAGTGCCGTTATACCGCTCAATTCCTACCATTGAACCTGAAGAAATGGTGCAATCGGTAGAAGACTGGCGTAGCGAAGGCTATAAAATGTTCCAACTGCGGGTCGGACATGGCGACATCCAAGCCGATTTAGCGCGGATTGCCACGGTGATTGCTAAACGCCAAAAAGGTGAGCTTTACACGGTCGATGTGGCGGGACATTGGCGGCGCGACGAAGCCTTGTTTATTCTGAATGCGGTGAAAGACTTGGATTTTACTATTGAGCAACCGTGCTGGGCGTTGGAAGACTGTCTATCGATACGCAATCACTGCCAATTTCCGATGAAATTGGATAACAGCCTCAACAGCGTACAAGATATTCTGCGCGTCAATGCCAAACAAGCCTGCGACAGTATTGTCTTGCAAATTAGCAAATACCCCGGCGTGAGCCATGCGCGTTTAGCCCGTGACATTGCCGCACAAGCAGGCTTGGGCATCACGTATTCAACCCAGTGGGGAACTGAAATTACCGGCGCGGTGTTGACGCAACTGGCGATGACTACGCCGCCCAATCGCTTTATTAGCACCCTCGATATTCATAATTACTCGTCTTTATCTGTCACTCATGGGCATCCGCTTCAAGTAGAAAATGGTTTGATGTGGCTGACAAATACGCATGTTCCTGGTTTAGGCATTGACGTCAATCAAGCCAGTCTAGGCGAACCTGATTGGGTGATTGAATAACCATGCCTTTTCCTCTGATTATTGCCGGTCTTGCTTTAGGTGGTGTTGCCTCATTTTTCAAAGATAAGCTGGCAACTAAAATCAAACTGCCCGATTTGACTTTGCCTAAAGCAAAAAAAACCTTAAGCACCAAACAAGACGCTCAAGTCAGCATGTCCGCCGCAGAAGCACAAGCCGCACACCAACAAGGCGTTGCCTTAAGCGCGGCGGGACTCTTTGCGGTAGGCGCGTTTACGCTGCCGGCGATCAGTTGGTTAGGCTTGCCTTGCTTGGGTTATAACATCGCTTATGTGGTGCGTGAAGTTCGGCAATTGCTGCGCCGCCGAGGCAATTTATCCGTTGCGATATTAGATGTTGTGTCGATTTTACTGACCTTGGCGTTAGGCTTTTTCTTCCTTGCTGCTGTCCTTTTTGCTGCCATTTTCACCTCATACCGATTGCTGGCTAAAGGTGAACGCGAAGCGCAAACCGATTTCAGCCGTATTTTTGGCGAATTATCCGACACCGTTTGGTTGCTAAAAGAGGGGGTTGAAATGGAAGTCGCGTTAAGCAGCCTCAATGCGCAAGATGTGATTGTGGTTCGTGCGGGTGATATGATTCCGGTCGATGGGCATATTCTTGCGGGCGAAGGGCTTATCGACCAGCACTTATTAACCGGTGAAGCGCAGCCTGTGGAGAAAAAAGTCGGTGATGCGGTGCTGACTTCGACCCTAGTAATTTCAGGCAGTTTACACATACAGGTAGAAAAACAAGGATCAGAAACCCTCACCGGGCAAATTGCGAAAACCTTAGAACACGCTGCCAGCTTCAAACATAAAGTACAAACACGCGGCGAATACTTGGTTGAACAAGGCGCGTTTTATACTCTGCTCGCCTCAGGTGCAAGCCTGCCTTTGCTGGGTTTAAACAAAGCCGTCGCCATCAGCTACAGCGGCTTTGGTTATCAAATGCGCATGGCAGCCCCCTTGATGGTACTGAATTATTTACGCATCGCCTCGCGCCACGGTATTTTAGTCAAAGACGGACGCGCCCTAGACACGTTGCATGTGGTAGACACCATTATATTTGACAAGACCGGCACCCTGACCGAAGAAATCCCACAGGTCGAGCAAATCATTGCCTGTGAGGGATTTAGTCAACAGCAGGTGTTGCAATACGCCGCCAGTGCCGAGCAAAAACAAAAACATCCAATTGCGCAAGCCATCGTTACTCACGCACGGGCGCAAGGCATTGATTTACTCGATTTACAACACAGCGAGTATGCGATTGGGCATGGCTTACACGCGATTTTGACCTCAGCCAGCGCCTCATCCCTACACATCAAAATCGGCAGCCAACGCTTTATTCAAACCCAACAGCTTGAATTACCGGAGAAGCTTGCCCAACTATCACAAACGGCTGGCGAAAAAGGTCACTCGGTGGTGTATATCGCGACGCAACAGGATCAATTAATCGGCGCGATTGAACTCAGCCCTACCCTGCGTCCACAGGCAAAAAACGCCATTGCCAGACTGCACGAACTCGGCATGAAGGTGTACATCATTTCCGGCGATCAAGAAAAACCCACGGCACACTTAGCGCAACGTCTAGGTATCGATCACTATTTCGCTGAAACGCTGCCGCAAGACAAAGCCAAGCATGTAGAACATTTGCAAGCGCAAGGGCATAAAGTCTGTTTTATTGGCGACGGCATTAATGACTCAGTGGCGTTACAAAAAGCCGATGTCTCCATTTCTTTACATGGCGCGGCAACCATCGCCCAAGATACCGCCGACATTGTGCTGATGACCCCCGATTTATCGCATATTCCCTATTTGCTAACCCTTGCCAAAGAACTCGATCAACGCATGAGTTTAAGTGAACGGCTCAATATGGGATCGGGCATTGCCTGTGTATCAGGTATTTTTTTACTGGGCATGGGGACCGGCGCTGCCATTAGCCTCTTTTCCGCCGGCTTGTTTATCAATCTATCTAATTCCTTATTACCTTTATGGTTACATCCAAAACATGCAATCAACGAAAAAAACCCAGCCATGAATAGCAAAAATTCAATTCAAGCGACCTTTGATACGGTCGCCGAACTTTACGATCATCCCGCCTTAGACTTCTTCAATGCAATCGCCGAACAAGTCGTCCAGCAAATTCCCTTGGCACAAACCACGCGCTTATTAGACGTGGCAACCGGCACCGGCAAAGTGGCTCTAGGGGCGGCCTCGCAGGCGGCTGAGATGAATGTCAAAGGCGTTGATTTGTCGTCAGAAATGCTCAATCAAGCACGCCAAAAAGCGCGACACATGCAATTGCACAATGTTGAATTTGAACAAATGGACATGCGTAAACTACAACTGCCTGATCACTATTTTGATGTAGCCACCTGTAGCGCGGCATTATTCTTTTTTGACGATGACGAGATGGTGCACATCATGCGGCACATAGCGGCTAAAGTTAAAGCCGGCGGGCGGGTGATTATTAGCGCCTTTGATGCAGACGTATTTGAACCGATGAACTCGCTATTTTTTCAGCGTTATCAAGCCTATGGCTTCGCCCTAGCAAGTCAAGATTTGCCCAAATTAGTCAATGACGAACAATTACAACAACTGTTTGCTAAAACAACCTGTTTAAGCAACTTGCACATTCATCGTTACACCTATGAAACGCCGCTCACCTGTTTTGAGGATTG
>CAZOSP010000122.1:0-9774 GCA_964582525.1 uncultured Thiomargarita sp.
TTATTTTTTTGCCAAAAAGTGTAAACTGCTTTGGTGGGGATATGAAGGATGCCTCTTTTTAGCATATAGCCAAAGCATATCAGATGTATCATAAACCTGACAAGTTTTTAAAACCTGTCAGGTTTTAGCCACAATTATGCTTTATAATTGCTGTGTTTCCGCTATATCTTTCTGGCACGGCAGCCCCCCTTGTTTGTTAACTGGGGTATGAAGTATGCCGATTTTAAGTGCTTAAAAATATCCCTGAAAGCAGTTTCAGGCAGAACGCAGTATAAAACGCAAGCAAACCAAGCACCTCAAAAAATTGACCGCAAGAAGCATAAATCACCAACAACAGGACAATAACGCCATGAATACAGACCTTCCAATTTCAGTCAGTCCGGTGCGCCGTCGTCGCCGTTTATACGAAGCCACGCCTAATGACAGTAGGGATAAAAAAAATGCAGAGACGGCGCAAAAAAAATCCACACCCGTCACCCCCCTGCCGGAGCCACCATCAGCGCATGAAACGCAAGCAGAACCCGCCGCCCCAATGGAGACGCAAAGCGCGGCACAAGCAAGCCCCGCGACGCTTTCGCCACGCCGTCAAGAAGCTGAAAATATTGTCCGCGATCATAGTTGGTGGAGTATGACTTTTGGATTAATTCCCGTGCCATTGCTAGATGTTGTCGCCATCACCGGTGTGCAGCTTAAAATGATTCAACGTCTGTGCGATTACTATCAACAGTCTTTTTCTGAACAACAAGCGCGTGCCATCATTGCCGCACTGCTGGGCGGCAGCAATGCGGGTTTTGTTAGCGCGGGCGTATCGCGCAGTCTAGGTAAATTTATTCCTTTCATTGGTTTTGTGGTTACGCCGATAGCGGCAGGTGCTTTGACTTATGGCATAGGACGGGTGTTTGTTCACCATTTTGAATTAGGCGGCACATTTTTAAGTTTTGATGTGGAACAAATGCGCGAACATTTTGCGCGAGAACGGGCGGGGCGCAGTAACGAAAAAACCCGAAGTTAGGCGCCAACATTAATGGAAAATCTCAAAGTCCCGCCGCACTCGATAGAAGCCGAGCAGTCAGTGTTGGGCGGCTTAATGCTTGACAACGACGCTTGGCTGAAAATCGCTGATCGTATTGGCGAAAAAGATTTTTATCGCCGCGATCACCAGCTTATTTTTAAGGCAATCAAAGACCTCTTAGAAGAAAATCAGCCTTGCGATGTGATTACTTTATCTGAATGGATGGAAGCCCAAGCCAAGCTGGATTTAGTCGGCGGGCTTGCCTATTTGGGGATGCTGGCGAACAATACACCGAGCGCGGCGAATATCAAGGCTTATGCAGACATTGTGCGGGAGCGTTCCGTATTGCGCCAATTAGTCCGCGTCGGCACCGACATCGCCAACAGCGCGTTTGAAACCGAAGGGCGCAGCACCACAGAATTACTCGACCTAGCAGAACAAGAAGTGTTTGCCATTGCCGAACAGGGCGCACGCGAAGGCGGTTTCACCTCCATCAAGCAACTGCTGGCAGCCGCCGTGGACAAAATCGACACCCTGTTTCACCGCGAGGACGGCATTACCGGCATTGCGACGGGTTTTAATGACTTTGACGAAAAAACCGCTGGACTACAACCCTCTGATTTAATTATTGTTGCTGGACGACCCTCAATGGGAAAAACCACCTTCGCCATGAATATTGCGGAATATGTGGCGGTGCATTCAGAACTACCAGTAGCCATTTTTAGTATGGAAATGCCCGGCGAACAACTAGCCTTACGCATGATTTCGTCGCTAGGACGTATCAACCAAACCAATGTGCGTACCGGTAAACTAGATGATGATGATTGGCCCCGTTTAACGGGCGCGATCAGTATGTTAGCCGACAAACCCATGTTTATTGACGACACGCCGGCACTCAGTCCCACCGAAGTACGCGCACGGGCGCGGCGTTTGGCGCGTGAACATGGGCAGTTGGGTTTGATTGTGTTGGATTATTTGCAACTGATGCAAGTCCCCGGCAAAAACGATAATCGAGCGACCGAAGTGGCGGAAATTTCACGTTCTATGAAGGCGTTAGCGAAAGAATTGCAAGTGCCGATTATCGCCCTCTCGCAGTTAAATCGCTCGCTTGAGCAGCGTCCCGATAAACGCCCAAAAATGGCAGATTTGCGCGAATCCGGTTCAATTGAGCAAGATGCTGACGTGATTGCGTTTATTTACCGCGACGAAGTGTATAACGAAGACACCGAAGACAAGGGTGTAGCAGAAATTATTATTGGCAAACAGCGCAACGGGCCCATCGGCTCAGTGCGATTGGCGTTTTTAGGCAAATACACGCGCTTTGAAAACCTCGCGCCGGATTATTATGGCGGCAGTGAAGGCTATGAATAGCGCGGAATAGACTTCTCGCGGTCAACTTTTCCGATTTTCTTGATAAAGCAAAAAATGCAGTTTCTGACGTATGAGTACTGAAAACGCCGAAAAACTTTTTTCCTCGTTCCCAAGCGTTGCTTGAGAATGGCGTCTTGACCGTGTTAGGGTTTGTACTGCCAGCAGCACTGACAACCTGCATTCCCAAGTGGCGCTTGGGAACGAGAGGAACCCAGACCTGAACGTTTTGAGTCACTCAGCTTACGCATAAAAAATTCCAGATAACGAAAATTCAATCACTTACAGTTATAGGCGGATTTTGTAAGTCATTGATTTACCGTGTTTGAAAATGTTGTCCGCGTAAGATGAGTGAGCAATTCTAAGGTTATTTGAAACCTTCGGGTGCAGGTTACAAACCTGCCCCCGCTGCTGTAAAGCAAAAAATGCAGTTTCTGACCTATGCGTATAAATTACAACCTTTCAACCTCTTAACGGAAGTCCTTTATGTCCCTTTCTCAATCTCCCCGTTTTCAACAACTCCAACAAGCCCTCTCACAGCGCATTCTCATCCTCGATGGCGCGATGGGCACAATGGTACAAACCTACAAACTGCAAGAAGCCGATTATCGCGGCGAGCGGTTCAAAGACTGGCACTGCGATGTCAAAGGCAATAATGATTTGCTGGTGTTGAGTCAGCCGCAGATTATCGAAGCAATCCACCAGCAATATTTAGAGGCGGGCGCGGATATTCTCGAAACCAACACCTTCAACGGGACGCGCATTGCGATGGCGGATTACCAGATGGAAGCGTTGGTCTATGAGATGAACTTCGAGGCAGCAAAATTGGCGCGTAAAGCTGCCGACCGTGCCAGCACCGAAGACAAGCCGCGTTTTGTCGCAGGCGTGCTGGGTCCGACCAATCGCACCGCGTCGATTTCGCCGGATGTCAATGACCCGGGCTTTCGCAACGTCAGCTTTGAAGAACTGGTCGAAGCCTATTACGAAGCCACCACCGCGTTGGTTGATGGCGGCGCGGACATTATTCTCATCGAAACCATTTTTGATACCTTAAACGCCAAAGCGGCGATTTTTGCGGTCAAAAAATACTTTGATGACCAGGGCTTGGAACTGCCGATCATGATTTCTGGCACGATTACCGATGCCTCCGGGCGCACCCTCTCAGGACAAACTACCGAAGCTTTTTACAACGCCTTGCGCCATGCCAAGCCAATATCCATCGGCTTAAACTGCGCGTTGGGGGCAAAAGAATTGCGTCAATATGTGGAAGAACTCTCCCGCATTGCAGAATGTTACGTTTCCGCACACCCCAACGCCGGACTACCGAATGAATTTGGCGAATACGATGAATCACCCGCAGCGATGGCGACTGAACTCGAAGAATGGGCGCAATCGGGCTTTTTAAACATCATCGGCGGCTGTTGCGGCACCATGCCGCCGCACATCAAAGCCATTGCCCAAGCGGTCGCCAAACACCCACCGCGCAAACGCCCTGAGATTGCTGCCGCTTGCCGTTTATCAGGCTTAGAGCCATTCAACATCACAGCCGATTCGCTGTTCACCAACCTTGGCGAGCGCACCAACGTCACCGGCTCGGCACGCTTCAAACGCTTAATCATGGATGGCGACTACGACACCGCGCTAGAAGTCGCCCGCGAGCAAGTGGAAAACGGCGCACAAGTGATTGACATCAACATGGACGAAGGCTTACTGGAATCCAAAGATGCCATGATGCGTTTCCTCAATCTCGCCGCCGCTGAACCCGACATTGCCAAAGTGCCGTTTATGATCGACTCCTCCAAATGGGACATCATCGAAGCCGGCTTGCAACGCATTCAAGGCAAAGGCATTGTCAACTCCATCAGCCTCAAAGAAGGCGAAGCCAAATTTATTGAACAAGCCAAGCTGCTGCGGCGTTACGGCGCGGCAGTGATTGTCATGGCATTTGACGAAGACGGACAAGCCGACACCCAAGCGCGAAAAATCCAAATTTGCAGCCGTTCTTATCAGGTTCTGACCGAAAAAGTCGGTTTCCCCGCCGAAGACATCATTTTCGATCCGAACATTTTTGCGGTCGCCACCGGCATTGAAGAACACAACAACTACGCGGTAGATTTCATCGAAGCCACGCGCCAAATCAAGCAAACTTTGCCGCACGCAATGGTCTCCGGCGGCGTGTCTAACGTCTCCTTCTCATTTCGCGGCAACAACCCGGTGCGCGAAGCCATCCACTCGGTCTTTTTATACCACGCCATCCAAGCCGGCATGGACATGGGCATTGTCAACGCCGGACAACTCGCCGTGTATGACGACCTACCCAGCGAGTTACGCGAGTGCGTTGAAGACGTGATTCTCAACCGCCGCGATGATGCGACTGAGCGGCTGTTAGACATTGCGGAAAAATATCGCGGCGATGGCTCAAAACAAGAAAACAAGCAGGATTTAGCCTGGCGCGAACTGCCCGTCAACAAACGCCTTGAACACGCGCTGGTGAAAGGCATCACCGACTTCATTGACGCAGACACTGAGGAAGCGCGACAAGCCGCCGAGCGACCGCTGCACGTCATTGAAGGACCATTAATGGACGGCATGAACGTGGTTGGCGACTTATTCGGCGCGGGCAAAATGTTCCTCCCGCAAGTGGTCAAATCCGCCCGTGTGATGAAAAAATCCGTTGCCTATTTAATGCCTTATATCGAAGCCGAAAAAGCCGAAGGCGATTGTAGCTCCTCCAGCAACGGCAAAATGTTGATTGCCACCGTCAAAGGGGATGTCCACGACATCGGCAAAAACATCGTCGCCGTCGTCTTGCAATGCAACAACTTTGAAGTGATTGATTTAGGCGTGATGGTACCTGCCGAAAAAATCCTGCAAACCGCCCGCGAACAAAACTGCGACATCATCGGCTTATCCGGTTTAATCACCCCCTCGCTGGACGAAATGGTACACGTTGCCAAAGAAATGCAGCGTCAAGGTTTCAGCATCCCGCTCCTCATCGGCGGCGCGACCACCTCCAAGGTCCACACCGCGGTCAAAATCGCCGAAAACTACGCGCAGCCCGTGGTGTACGTCCCCGATGCCTCGCGTGCGGTTGGCGTGATGCAACACCTCATATCCAAAACCTCGCGGGACAAATACGTCGCCGACCTCAACGCCGAATACGCGCAAATTCGCACCGACCGCGCTGGGCGCAAAAGCTCGAAAAAAGTCAACTTGGCGGCGGCGCGTGAAAATAAATTCCCAATCGACTGGGAGCGTTATGCGCCGCCAAAACCAAGCTTTCTCGGCGTGAAGGTATTGGATAATTATTCTCTGGAAACTTTGCGCGAAACCATCGACTGGACACCTTTTTTCCAAACTTGGGAACTGGCGGGACGCTTCCCGAAAATCTTTGATGACGCAGTCGTCGGCAGCGAAGCGCGGAAAGTCTATGACGACGCACAGGCGATGCTGGATCAAATCATCGCGGAAAATTGGTTGCAGGCAAAAGCCGTGTGCGGCTTCTTCCCCGCCAACCGACTCGGCGACGACGACATCACACTTTACACCGATGACACCCGCAGCGAAGTGCTTACCACGCTGCACCACCTGCGCCAGCAAACCCAACGTCCCAAAGGTTTCTTCAACCACTGCCTGAGCGATTACGTTGCCCCCAAAGGACAAGCCGACTATCTCGGCAGCTTCGCCGTCACCGCAGGCATCGGCATTGAAGAACATCTAGCACGATTTGCCGCCGAACACGACGACTACAACAGCATCCTGCTCAAAGCGTTGGCAGACCGTTTGGCTGAAGCCCTTGCCGAACACCTGCACAAGCGAGTACGCACCGAACTCTGGGGCTATGCGCCAGACGAAGCTTTGGACAACGATGCGTTGATTGCAGAGAAATACCAAGGCATCCGCCCCGCCCCCGGCTATCCCGCTTGCCCCGACCATACTGAGAAGGCGTTATTGTGGGAATTGTTGAAACCTGTGGAAAATATCGGCTTATCGCTGACGGAAAGCTATGCCATGTATCCCACCGCCGCCGTGTCAGGCTGGTACTTCTCGCACCCTGAGTCTAAATACTTTGGGATTGGGAAGATTGACCAAGAGCAAGTAGGGGATTATGCGGTGCGGAAGGGGATGAGTTTGGAAGAGGCTGAGAGGTGGCTTGCGCCTGTGGTTGGGTGAGTTGTAGAGTGGAGGAGCGCCTCCACCATTTTTATAGCTCAAGCATAGCTAAGTAACTGGGCAAAATTAGGGTGTCCCCATCACAATAGTTTTGCTGTCTTCTTTCGGAAACAAATATCAAATTAATTATGTCCGGTTACTTATATAAAATAAATATGCTATTTTAGATTTTAAACTTAATCACATACATTCTGAGTTAAAAATGACCGATAGATTGCCAAAGCGACTTCGCAAAGAACCATTATTAGATGCGGTTTTTGAGTGTCGTTTTACTTCACAATTCCCAGTATCAAATATGTTACCAGGAGTATTATTTGCTGAGTTTGAGGGAGAAAAAAAATTAGAACGCCTTCCTCATTCTAATATTCCTGAGGCTGTTCGCAATACTGATCCTGGGCTAGAGTATGCGCCCCTTGTTCGTATTCGTTTACAAAACTACAACCTTTTAATAGGTGATCGTAGTATTGCTATTGCTTGCAATCTACCATATAAGGGATGGCAAGACTTTAAACCAATAATCATCAAAGTGATTTCTGTATTGAAAAAAAGTAATTTAGTAGATAAGGTTACACGTTATTCAACTAAGTATATTGATTTAATCCAATCAACTAACCCATCCGAACAGGTTAAATTGGCTAATTTATCATTGAGGGTAGGAAAACATAACTTGAATGATGAGTCTTATCAGGTAAGAATGGATATTCCTGTTGATGGTTTTATCAATGTTGTACAAATCATTTCAGCAGCTAAAGTAGTTTTGATAGATAACTCTGAACGTGAAGGAGTCATAATTGATATAGATACCATAAAAAACACAGATGGAATTTCAATTGAACAGCTTGAACGAGAACTCGATGATGCGCTAGAAAATATCCATATTGTAAACAAAGCAGCATTTTTTGATTGTCTTACTGAAGATACTCTTAATCAACTGGAGCCTGAGTATGAATAATTATCAAGGTAAAAAAACACCCTCAACACTCAGTACAGTAGTTATTACTGGCCTGAGTATGAATAATTATCAAGGTAAAAAAACACCCTCAACACTCAGTACAGTAGTTATTACTGGGTTGTTAGCAAGCACGTCTTTACCTGTTATTAATACTCAAAAGTCAGAAGTGGAAAGTATTGATTTTGCTGAAAGTTCTAATTATGCAACTATTAACAAAGGCGTGTCTTCAACAACTAAATTAAATAATGCTGAATTTTTTAGTAGAAAAATTTCTGAAAAAAACTTACAACTTATAGCTTTGTTAGATTCTTGGCTTGAGGAAGATGCAGTGAAAATAGAAGAGGATTCTGATTTCAAAGATATAATGAAATCTATTGATGAAAATCGGCTTTCAGATAGGAAATTGTTTTCTTGAGTCATATTGTTTGTATAGATACAGGTGTGTTAGGTTATCTAACACACCCAAGAGCAAATGAAAAAAAAGATTGTATGGCATGGCTTAAATCTTTGTTATATTCTGGATGGACTATTTGTATTCCAGAAATAGCTGATTATGAGTTAAGAAGGGAATATTTACTAAATAACTCAACGACAGCATTAAAATGATTGGATAAGCTAAATTCAGAAGATGCTATTGAATATATTGCTCTAAATACACAGACAATGAGACTGGCAGCTAGTTTGTGGGCTAAGTCAAGAAACAAAGGAAAACCCACAGCCGATAATAAAAGCCTTGATGGTGATATTATTTTGATAGCTCAAATTCGTGAGTACTATGGTTTACAGTCTAAAGTTGTTGTTGCAACAACAAATGTAAAGCACCTTGAAGATTTTGTGGACGCACAACTGTGGAATAATATTTCTGCGGATTACATTCCCAACTGAAAACTCCGAAAAACTATTCCGAGATACCAGCATAAGCCTGCATCTCGGCATAAACCTCATCAGAGATATGATGTTGCTCTCTAAATTGATTGACACTTTCAGCTATCAACAGCTTTTTCAACCCGTAAGGCGGATGAGGAGCGTCTTTCTTGCACTGAGCTTAGTCGAAGTGTTGCGCCGTCATCCGCTATCTCGCGGGAGTGCTCGAACCCTTGATTTATCTCTTTCCTACATCTTCATTTTCCCCAAATTTTGTTGTTTTACGACTGGCGCAAGCATTAGTAAAGCGGCAAAAAACCCAAAAGGACAAATCAAACAGAAGCCTTTGGTATTTAAAGTTAAATGAGGCAAGCAATGAACAAGCTCATCATTGAATTGACAGACTGGCAAGCAGGTTTGAATAAAATCAGACTGATCAAGCTATTACAAAAGTATGCAGGTTATTCTTTATCTGAAGCCAAACATTGTGTTGATGCTTTCTTATCAGATGAAGTAATTAAATTGGATACTGATGTTGTTTCTCTGCCTGTTTCTCAACTGCTTGAAGAACTAAGCTTGCTCAATATCAAACATAAAATTGATACCGTGCATCCTAAAGCGGCTTATATGCGTGGCTGGAACGATGCGGTCAAAGTCATGGAGGGCAAAAGAAAACCTTATTCAGACCCAGATAAAAAAACTTGGGCGGCATTAGGTTATCGAGAGCATTTGGTTGAGATTTCGAGAGAATATGGGATTGTGGGATAAGCGATAGCGTCATCCGCCAAAATTCGCAACAATGGCGGATAGTGGCGCAAAAAGACGCGTCTTATCTGCCTTACGGGTTGATGCTTGATCGGGCATAGGATTATGAATAGTCGAGAAATCATCAAGCACTTAAAAGATGAAGGTTGGGTGTTGCACAATGTGCGTGGCGACCATCATCAATACAAACACCCAAACTTACAGGGAAAAGTCGCCGTCCCTCATCCCGCTAAAGACATTCCTGTAGGCACTTTGCGCAGCATTTTCCGACAAGCTCAATGGGATTGGAATACGAGGTCATTATGATTTATTTATTAGCCATACATAAAGATGCAGACAGTGATTATGGTGTCACTGTGCCTGATTTACCCGGGTGCTTTTCTGCGGGTTTTAGTTTTGAAGAAGCATTGCATAATGCTCATGAGGCTATTCTTTGTCACTTAGAAGGCTTAGCTTTGGACAATGAAGCTCCCCCTATTGCTCAATCATTTGAAACGCATCAACAAAACCCTGATTTTCAAGATGCGGTTTGGGCGGTGGTTGAAATTAATGAATTTCAGGCGGCGGCTTGAGGTTTAGCACGGTAGGAAGGGAATTAAAATGCTGCTGGCAGCTTTCATGCCGGCGACAACAATCACCA
>CAZOSP010000123.1:0-9747 GCA_964582525.1 uncultured Thiomargarita sp.
GACCTTCTCTCATCTTTAATACAGCATGGAAAGCTCTCGCTTTCCTTCAGGACACCCTACAGGGCTAATCAAATCTTGACCGTTCTTCTTTAATTTCAGCCTGCTCAATACGCTTATCCAAATCCTCAATTTCATGTTCAAGCCATTGCGTCACTTCTATTTCAAAGCCCGCTACCAGCCAGCGGCGGAATTTATCACGTTTTCGTTTTAGGTAAGTGCTTTCCGAGCCAGGATATCCGCCAGAATGAAAAGTAGCACTGATACCACCTTTAACACCATCAAAATACCCGTATTTTTGCAGCAATAGCCGTGTGAGTTGACCGCTGCCCTCGTCATCTAAGGTCTTAGAGGTAGTGCGCGCTATAAGGGCTGCTCTAGCTTCAGGGTCTTGTTCAATCCATTCACAAATATCTGCAATGGGCAAATCCGCAATTGCGCCTCGTGGAACATCTTCGTCAATATCACCCAAACCAGCTTTAAGCCAATTCAAAATATCATAACGCTCATGTGAAAGTGGTTCTTCTAAATGGCACTTGATAACCCGCCACGCACCTGTTGGATCAGCTTGTACCAGTTCATGCGCCAATGCTTCTACATTATGCTCATAACTCAGGCTGTAGTCTTCCTTCATTTTTTCTAAAAGTACATCCAGCAATAGCAGAACATAGCTTTTATCCCAAGCAATGAGTTTCTGGCAGACATTTTTCCAATGATAGCCAGACATTTGATCTTGATTTTTCTGGTTTGGAATGGCATTTGATAGTACATCAAATACAAAGGCTGAATCAAAGTGTGCAGTATGGTCAAATGGAATTGAATCCAATAATTCCACAATAAAAGATAAAATTTCTTGTGTACCATATTGGCGCAATAGGGATAATAACTGCGCGGTTTTTTCAGGCGGTACAGCATCAATTTTGCATCCAAAGCGTAAGATTTCAAAAACCTGTGGTTCAATCCATTTTCTGTCCAGAGCAGTCAGGCATTTTGTAAATATGGTGTTGTCATATTCTGCATAAAGTACAATTTTTACACCTAACCAAGCAGTGTTTTCTTGGTCTAAAAAACCATTAATAACAGAAGAATAAAAATCAGGATTGCATGTTTGTATGACTGACAAATATCCCTGTAAACACACTTGATGTTTAGTTTCCAGTGTCATTTGAATAAAGCTGGATAAAAATAGATGTTCATCATCATACCGCGCAATTTGCTCTCCCCAATACCACAGTGCTTGCGCAGGTTTTTCTGGCGCGAGTAAGTGACGTATTTCAGCGAGTTTTTCAGGATGTCGGACAATGCGGTGTGCCAACGCCTTCACCAGCATTTTGGCGCGGTTTTTGGGTTTATTGTGTTGTCTACGGAAATCTTCATCCCATTCAAAATAGTCAATATCCAACACATAGCGTTGAAAACGGCTTGCCAAGTCTCGCCTGGTATAGCGCCGCTCACAACTTCGCAGTCGCCTTGTAATTTCAGGCTGCTTGTCTTTATTTCGATGCTCTTGCCGATGCCAGAAAAAATGATTCAGTTTTTCCGCTGGCATCGTATTGTCATTCATCAGTATCTCTAACACTTGAAACGCCAATTCAGTACAGGGTGGTATAGTTATCAAATTTTTTACCGCATTCAGCAATGTTTCACAAACTTCTGGGCGCAAAGCGGCAGGCCAGTTTGCTGTTTCTGTCACCAGTTTTTGAAAATATAGGAACTTGGCTTGCCACCATTCATCGTAAGTTTTAGGCATCCAGAGTTTGGCTCTTTCCTTCATGCCTTGGTATTCCGGTCCGATGATGCGAAAGCCCATGCCATTAGTAGCAAGCGCAGCTTCCATTGCCTTGAGAGCGAGACGACGTACTGCGTCTTCACTGGAACGAAGCAGTTTCAACATGGCGGGAAGCCGGGCTTCAGGGGTTGCTTCCGTTGCCACCGCTTCTGGACCAATACGAAACAAGCCAATCAGAATGTCCGTTGAGTTGTTGCCCATGTTAGAGTTTTCATTCACAGCCAATCGTGTAAGCAGTTGAATAGCGCGTACCGTGAAAGTCTGCCAGACGGCAATTTTTTCTAATGTCCAGACAATGTGCTGCCGAGTATTTTTGAAATCTAAAAGCTGCTGGTCAGTCCATTTGCCCAGCGTACTTTCCAGCAATTGAAGTACAGCTTTTGGATTGGCTTCGGCAAGAATCGAGAGAAACTGCGAACCTTTTTCGGAAGTGAGCATGTCTGAATTGGCATACATACCTTGTGGCTTAAGAATGTCATCAATAACATGAACGGTCGCTGCGCTTCCCGCATACTTATCCCATCTTTAACACCCCACCCCCAAATTTCCCCCCAAAACCCCTCCAAACCCCGCATTCTTTCGTGTAAAATCGCCGAAAACCCGATTGTAGTGCCATAACATTTGGGCGGGCATATTGCGTCTACCTGCTTTTGGCATTACTCTGGCGGCATGTATATTCGCAAAACGCCAACTCGCAACACCATGACCGGCGAGCGCTACTGCACGCATCGCCTGGTCAAATCACAGCGCATTGGCGGCAAGGTCAAGCAGACGACTTTGCTCAACCTCGGGCGGCATTTCACCGTCGAGCAGGCGCATTGGCCCTTGCTGTGCGCGCGTGTCGAAGAGCTGCTTGGCGGCCAGGCGGCGCTGGTGCCGGTCGATTGCCCGGCGGCGGTGGAGCGCGAGGCGCAACATATCGTCGCGCAGTTGTTGGTACGCCAGACACCGCAAACGACGGGCGATGAGGCGAAAGCTACGGATGTGCAGGCGGTGGATGTCGAATCGGTGGAGATGATTCATCCGCGCACGGTTGGCGTTGAAGCTCTCGGCTTGTGGGCGATGCAACAAATTGATTTTACTTCTTTTCTTGAGTCTATGGGCTTGAATGGTCGGTTGCGTTCGGCGGCGATGGCATCGATAATTGGCCGCATGGCCGCGCCCGCTTCGGAACACGCCACTGATGAGTGGATGACGCAGCGCAGCGCCCTTGGCGAGTTGCTCGACGTGGATTTTTCAGCGATGCCGCTGATGACGCTGTACCGCGCTTCCGACGCTCTGCTCAAGCACCGCGACAGCATCGAGCGGCAAGTGTTTTCGCGGGTTTCCGAGCTGTTTGGCTTGTCCACCACGGTGACGCTGTACGATTTGACCAACACCTACATGGAAGGTGAAGCCACCGACAATCCCAAAGCCAAACACGGGCGTTCCAAGGAAAAACGCAGCGACTGCCCGCTGGTAACGCTGGCGTTGGTGCTCGACAGCAGCGGTTTCGTGCGCGAATCGCGCAGTTTCGCGGGCAACGTCAGCGAAGGCGATACCCTCGAAAAAATGCTGAAAGCCCTGAACGTGCCGAAAGGCGCGCTGGTGGTGATGGACGCGGGCATCGCCAAAGAAGAGAATTTGCAATGGCTGCACGACAACGGCTATCGCTACCTGGCGGTCAGCCGCGAGAAGTCGCGCCAGTTCGACGCCGCTGGCAGACGCTGCGCGCCATCCTCAACGCCCAACAGCGCGTCACTGCGACGTTTCGTCGCGCCGATGGCTTGACGTTGCATGTGCGCAAAGCCACGCGTGCGGAACCGGAACAACTGAAAATTTATCAAGCACTCAACATTAATCCAGCACCGGGAGGGGTGAAAAAGATGCGCGTATAACCCAGTATTTTAGTCGTCAATTTTCAATTGTAGTGCCACTTGGGATTTTTTTGAAATGTAAGTGGTTGTTTTTGGGAGAGGTTTAAAATAGGGTGTTAAAGATGGGCTAGGAAGCAAGAGAGGTTTTTTTGTGCGTAAGAAAATATACCCGATAAAAAATGTGTGAATGGGTTGTTGGGTGAAGTAATTGGGGGGTGGCGGGAATTGCTGGTACAAGCTCGAATTGGATAAGGTGAAGCGCTATCTGCAACGCATTACAGAAATAGTCGAAATTCGCTTACTCGATGAAACTATGACTTTCGAAGCTCTGAGCTTACTGCAAAATCATAAATTTTCTTTTTACGACGGTTTGATTGTCGCCACAGCACTTGATGCTGGTTGCAACATATTATTCAGTGAAGACATGCAGGATGGGCAAAGGATTGAGCGTCGCTTACAAATTCGCAATCCTTTTAATCCCTTAATGACCGCGTAGACCCCGCTTCACCACCTGCACCAAATGCTGACTCAGCACCAGATAATCCTTCGGCACATTCTGAATCGCATTCCAGGGGCGTTGATTGTCCGGCCCGAAGCCCCAGACACCTGAAGTCCAGGCGGTTTTACCCTTGAGGGCTTGCAGACCTGGTTGAAATTCTGCTACAGATTGAGAATTTTTGGTAGTAAATAGATAATCCATCACATAACCCATGCCCACGATACCCGCGCCGTGTACTAGACGCGAGGTTTTAGGCGTTTGGTCATTCCAAGCTTCAGGGAAAGTCTCCGCCACCGCCTCGAAAAACGCGCTCAGCATCTTAAAGCACTGTTCCAAACCATCCTCTTCCCGTATCAGTTCACGCAAGGCACCGTCGCTGAGGGATGTCATAATCACCCGCTGCATGATGGTATCCTGAATCACCCCGGCGGGATTGGTTTGCTGCTTCAGTAAACCCTCCAGCGGCGAGCCTTCGGTATAGTTCAACAACTCCACTAACTCGGCGGCTGTGCGGCGCGAGTTCAAACGGTGCGGCAGACCGTCCACGGTGGGCAGCAGTTCGTAAATCAGCGCCTTGGGCAGGGGTTTGGTGTTGTTGATGAGAATAAACTGCTTGCGCAGTTCGGCCTCGTTCTCACACAACAGGGCCGAGACGAACACCTCGAAATCCTTGTCCGGCAACTCCGCCAACGCCGAAAGCCGCTGCTGGCCGTCCACCACCAGACCGTTTTCGCCTTGCGACAAGTCGATGCTTACCCGCGCCATGCCTGCGCCCAGACTATCCACCGTGACCCCGCCGGTAAACGCCACCACCACGGAATTCGGCAAAATCGCTTCGTCCTTCGCCAAGTAATCGCGGATTTCCTTGATATGCTTGGCAATCTGCGGACGCTGAAAACCACGCAAACTCCCGTTTTTCTCACGGCCTATGCGGTCGATACCGGCAAAGCGCAGAATATCGGAGGCTTTGGCACAGAACGCAAACACCTGATGGGCGCTGCTTTGCTTGGGGGCAAGGGCGGTGTAAGTCAGAACTTCAGACATGGGTTTCCTTAATCGAAAAAAACATTGTGAAACGCCTGCTTGGCTGCATTGCGGTATATGGTAAAGTCATCGTCCACGCTGGCAACCACCCGTGTACTCAGGCGCTCACACAAAGCCACGAGCGAGGCATCCGCGAAATCAGCGGGCAGGTCGGCATATTTTCTGACAATCTCGATGATGCGGGGAAAATCACGCGGCGTTTCTTGGTCAATGATCAAGGCTTGACCGGCCCAAGCCAGAAAATCGCATTGCGCCTGCGTGGAAAAATCCAGCATATACACCGTTTCCGTGATGGCCGCCAAATTAGTATATAAAGTGCCGCGTGTATTCTTGATAAACTTGACCGCCTGCTCGTTGTATGGGTCTGAACCGTCGAACAAAGCAATCAGCGGCCCGCTGTCAACAACGATGTTTGGCATGAATTTTCTCGCGTAGCAGAGTCTTGCGCCGGTAACTGCGATGCGTGTCGCCACTGGCATAACGCCCGAACAAATTCCTGCCTAATTCGTAAGGAGAATTTGCCTGGGCGGTTTTCGCTAATTTTTCCCGAATGGCGTCACGCACAAACTCGGACAAGCCGATGCCTTCATGTTGCAGACGCAGGCGCAGTTCGGTTTCCAGTTCGCTTTCAAGTCGTATAGAGAGTGGCATGGCAAGGCTCCATTAAAGTGTATTACAAAATTGTAGTACAAGACAATTCATGCTGCAAACCATTTCTCTCTGCGTACTCCGCGTCTCTGCGGTGAACAACAGCTTTATAAAAAGCATCCATGTTGTGAATCCCCCGCCGCTTGTTGCGGTTGCTGGCGCGGAAGATGATGACTTCTACCGCGACATCTTTGCATATCGGGCAACGGCATTGCTGCCAGGGGCGGGCGGTGAGGGTTCGGTGATAATCGGTGCGCAAGGTTTCCAGGCGGCGTTCGTTGGTTTCTTCGCTGACTTTATCGTCCCAGCTCAAGATGCGGGCGTACTCCATAACGCTATCCAAAACATCTTTTATGTCGGCTTGTTCTTTATCGTAAGCGCGAATTTGGGACAATGCGGCTTTTTCCATACGCACTAAGTCTTCCTGACGATAGCGACCTTGCTTCACCAGACGCCCCAGGGTGTTATTTTCCATCGCCTGCGGAATGCGGATGGCGATGTAATAATCCATCTCGCCACGCTCATTAATCAGGTAATAATTGCGCTTGCCGTCTTTGAACGCACGCAGCAAAGGGGAGGTGCTGTCGAAACTGGCGATACTGCGATATTGCATGAATTCGCGCAGATAATCGGCCTTGGCGAAACCCAGTAAATGCAGACGTACTTCGGGATGTTTTTTCAGTACGTCATCCACGGCTTGTACAGCGCTGTGAATTTGCGGCACGTTCAACGGCACCAAACCGCCAATGGCGATGTAGTCGTAGCCCATTTTCACCAGGCTTTTCGCGGCCTCCGCCATGCTGCCCGGCGACCAGCCTTGCACCACGCCGATGGGGGTAAAATGTTTGCCGATGCGGCGACTTTCATGTAAAAACACCTCGGCATTTTCCAGGGTGATGTCGTAACGCATTTGGGCATTTTCCGACGCGCCTTTCATGCCTCCGGTCAATTTCGGGTCGAACTCGAAAATGATGTGGTCTACCGAACACCCGTGGGTGAACTGGCAGGCGTCGTAAAATTCCACCATTTCTTGGGGCGTGTACGGTGGTTTTTCGTAATCCCGATAGGAAAATGCGCCGCAGTCGCCCAGCAACATTTTGTCTTTGAAAACCTCGGCTTCCAGACGTAGAAATTGACGTGCGCCTACCCGTTGCAAGCGCATCGACTGGGCTTCGGAGTACTTGCCGGTCATGACATGGTCACTCACCACGCCACGCGAAATTAACATGCCGTCGTAAGGCGCATAGCCCATGATTTCATGCGGATACTGATCGTCCCAGTAAAATTGACGGCCTTCGCCGTGTTGGTCGTTTAAGAAATCATAACGCGGGTCTACAAAATCCAGGCTGTCGGCGTAGATGAACTTCATGCGGACTTCCGGTTGTATTGGCTGTCCAGTCGCGCCAATTGGTCGGAAAGCGCTTTGACATGCTTGGAGGTATTTTCGATTTGATTCCACGCCAACCCCAAGTCCTCCCACACACCTTGCGTCCAACAACAATGCGGGGCGATATTGTGTAACGCCTGCTTGATTTCCTGCGCCGGATTGGCTTGCGTCTGCGCTCGACTGACGATGCGATCCATCAATACACCCATTGCCTGCATACCGGCTGAGTGCATCAAACGACTTTTAGTCGGCGGCAAGCCCCAGGCATCGGGAAATACTTCTTTGACCGCAGTCCAGAATTGCAGGAGAGTACGGTACATACCTTCGACATCGGAAGGATTGGAACCCAGCGATTTATATTGGGACAAAGCGCCCAGAGGATGGCTGATGCTCTTTTTTATCATCGTCACCAGCGGATTATCTTGAATCACCGCATGTGGATTGTCGTCTTGGGAAACCTGTTTGATGAGCTGATAAAAAGGGGAATCCGGGTCTTGATTGAGTTGGTTGCACAACACACTGGGAATCTTGCGCACCGCCAAATCACGCGGCAAACGGGTTTCCACTTCCGGCAGTAGTTCATTGATTAAGCGACTGGGCAAGGGTTTAGCCTTATTGACCAAAATGAATTGCTCGCGTTGGATGTGCAGGTCTTCCGCAACAAAACCCACTACAGGCACCGGCAAGTCGCTATTTTCAGTTTGCGCCAACGCCAGAGAACGCTGTTGGCCGTCCACAATCCAAGCGCTCCGCCGTCCTTCTTCGTACAAAGGAATATGCAAAGTGCCGATTTGCGCGACATCGGTAATCCCGTCAGGGTCTTTACCTCGTGATTGTTTGAACTCGATTTCCGGCGACAGCGCCAAGATAATCGCATTGGGGAACAGCACGTTGGCTTGGTTCAAATACGCCACGATGTTCTTGACGTGATTTTTGATTTCCTTGCGTTGAAAGCCTTCCAATTGATTTTGATGATCACGGTGGATACGGCTTATATCGGCAATTTGGGTGATGGCACCGCCGGGAATGAAAAAAGCGTATAGCGTGGCATCTGCCTGAGTGGTGCGCAGGGCGCGGATAATCAGGGTGTCGTCGTGACTCATGAGTATTTCCTGTTTGATTAATCACCGAGCTTTTTGTTCTTTAACAGCTTTGTACAATTCGCCCATGCGTTTTTGTTCGCAGGCTATTTTTTTTTCGTCGCGTAACAGACGTAACATGTGCGAGGCGCTGTTGACTTCATCCCAATGACGATTAATGAGCTTCTTAATTTCATCGTCGGATAAGCGCAGCCGCTCGACACGCAGAGGTAAACGCCATCTGCGTAAAAGCTTTTCAACCTGTGCGGCCTGTTCCCGCGCAGAAGCATCCGGCATCTTGGTATAAACCCGCTCAACAAAATGCCGCATCGCCCGTTGCGGGAAATCCGTGCGAGTCCCTGCAATCCCACTATCAGGCCCGTCCAAGCGGTAGTTATAAGGCATCAAGCAGTTTCGCAGACGCTCATGAATGTGATCAGGCTTCAGCAAGGCAAACAAGCGAACTCGTTGTAAATCTTCGTCAGACAGGCTAAGCAAATCATTCTCAATCAAATCCAAATAAATTTTCGACAAGGCTATGCACAAAATATTAGTCGGATTTTGCGTAATTAATTGGGATAACGTTAAACTATTTTTTCTAATTAATGTAAGACTAGACCACCAATTCGCATAAGAAAAATAGCGATCGGCACAGCGATTACGGATGCTATCCGCTGAATCCAAACTCACAGTAAGATGATAAGCCGGTATCAATTCTTCAGCCTGGACTAAACCCAAGCCCGCAGAGATAATCCATAAATCAGTAGCCAAACCCTCGCGAGCCTTCAATGACTCGGCAAAAGCCCGGCCACAATAAAGTTGATGGGCTTGGATAGTGCTTTCGCCTGATGCTGATGCCACTCGTTTAGCCCAGAGCTTAGTAAGTTGCTCCTGAGATGTGACTGGAAGACTACGACCACACAAACGCTCAGACGGTTTATGCCGCTTGCGACGGGTGCAGGTAGTAACAATAATGGCTGTCATGTGGGTAAACCTTAATGCCAAATAAATGCAAGAAGCACTGATACCTTCTTATGGTCAAGCGCATAACGAACCTCATCGGATAAAAAGTGTATTGTATTTTATGGCTATTAAATTTCAAATGACTGGATACAATTAATACGCAACTTTTTTTATTAAACTTTAGAATAAATGTATGACCCCCTATAAAAAGTGGAGTTACAGACAGGAAGACTAATGGACACCGAAACGATTCACCAAATCAACGATGTATTCCGCCAAACTTCAACGACTTGGGCAAGGTCTTCATGACCCAAAGTATCGCGGCATGACCCAAAGTATCGCGGCATGACCCAAAGCATCGCGGCGTTAAGCAAGGCAAACCGTACAGGCCAACGCCAAACGGGTACAAGAGTTCGACGGCTTCAGCCCCGCATTTTCAGTAGGGTTTGCGCCACGTCTTTTTGTGGCGCGAACGCGGACAGGTC
>CAZOSP010000124.1:0-9599 GCA_964582525.1 uncultured Thiomargarita sp.
ACGTAACTCCTTCGGGGTATAAAATGCACAAGTTATTAAATTCTCATTACTTAGTGATGTTGGCAGCCATGATGTTAAATCTACTCATTGCCGCACTCGCGGGCATTGTCATCCCCTTCATGCTGCACAAACTAGGACGCGATCCGGTCATGGGCAGCAGCGTTATGTTGACCGCCATCACCGACAGCATGGGATTTTTCATTTTTCTCGGCTTGGCAAGTGTGTTTTTAATGTGATTTAACTAACAGATGTTACACAAAGGCTTCCTGCCCACTTGAGTATTCAGCAACATGGACAAACACCTAACACGCCTGCGCATCGCGCAAGAATGCGCCCGCCTCATGCAGCAAGAGTGCATTGACGACTATCAAATTGCCAAACAAAAAGCCACCGCACGACTGGGGCTGCCCTACAAATATCTGCCCAGCAACCAAGAAATCGAGCAAGCCCTGCACCAATACCAGCAGCTTTTTCACGCCGACACCCAAGCCGAGCGTTTACAAAAAAAACGCCATACCGCACTCTCCGCCATGCAGTTATTACGTGATTTTCAACCGCGTTTAGTCGGCAAACTGGTCAAAGGCACTAGCCACGAATATTCAGATGTAACCCTGCACGTATTCAGCGACACCTTTGAAGAAATCGGCTGGTTTTTACTGGAGCGCAAAATACCCTACGAACTCGGCGAGCGTTACTACGCCAATCGCAGCGAATGCTATCCTTGTTATCGCTTCATGGCGGGAGACGATGCCATCAGTTTAACCGTGTTTCCACTCGATAAAATGCGCCAAGCCCCGCCCGATCCCGCCACCGGCAAACCGATGCGCCGCTTAGATGAAAATGGCGTGCGGGCGTTGCTGGCGTTCCCAAAAGACGGCTCATCTTGTCTATGATACACTTATGACAAACTCTCGAAGTGTGTTCCCATGCGGGGAGAGGTTGACTTCTGGGAGTGGCTGACTGTTAAAGCTCAGCCAAACGCCGCCTGCGGCGGCGCGGCTTGGGAGAGCTAATCTCCCGATTAGCTCAAACGGCGCAGCCGTTTCACGCCGCCATTGGCGGCGCTGCTAATCAGGAGATTAACACTCCCACCATTTATTTATTTTTCAGGAGCTTCCCATGACTATTTTCCATGTCGGTATTGATTTAGGCACCAGTCGCACCACCATCACCACCTCCACCGGACAACGCCAGACCACCACCACCTGCGTAGGCTATCCCAAAGACGTGATTTCACAAAAACGCTTGCGCAAAGATTACCTGCTAGGAGACGAAGCCCTAGCCAATCGCTTATCGCTCAACATGATTTTCCCTCTCGCTGACGGCGTGATGCGCGAAGACGTGCAAGCCGTTAAAGCCACGCAATTAGTGCTGCAAGACGTGATTGCGCAAGCCCTGCCGGAAAAACAACCGAGCGATAAGGTGTATGCCGCCATCGGTGTACCGGCACAAGCGAGCTTGAATAACAAAAAAGCACTCATTGAATTGAGCAAAGGTTTTATTGACAAAATTTTGGTCGTCAGCGAAGCCTTTGCCGTAGCCTATTCGATAGACCGTTTTGATGAATGTTTGATTGTCGATATTGGTGCGGGGACTACAGACTTGTGCCGTATGCACGGAGCCATGCCCGAAGCCGATGATCAGCTCACCCTGACCTATGCCGGCAACTTTTTGGACAAAGAACTCACGCAAGCCATTCTCGCGCAATACCCCAATGTACAATTAACCCCGCAAATCATTAAGCAGATTAAAGAAAAGCACGGCTTTGTCTATCAAGTCTCAGAACCCGTAGTGGTGACTTTGACCGAGCAAGGCATTCCCAAACAATATGATATTACTGACATGCTGCGCACCGCCTGCTTGAAATTAACCGATCCCATCAGCCAAGCCGTACAGCAACTGGTGGGCAGTTTTGATGCGGATTTTCAAGGAAAACTGCGCAACAACGTGATTGTTGCCGGCGGCGGCTCTCGGCTCAAAGGCATTGACAGCGCGATTGAAAAAAGCCTAGAAGCTTATGGCGGCGGCAATGTCACTTGCGTACAGGATGCAGAATATTGCGGCAGTGTCGGTGCGTTAAAAATGTGCGTAGAAATGCCGCAGGAATACTGGGAAAGTCTCGCTTAAAATCAACGCTTGCAGCGTTTTGCCGGATGACCGCATCGCCTACGCTTACCTTCCAACAGCCCCCTAAATGTCCGCATGATTATGACAGAAAACGCCCCACCGCCTCGCCAACACCGTCGAGGCATTTATTTATTGCCCAATTTATTTACCACTGCCGCGCTATTTTCCGGCTTTTACGCGATTGTCGCCGCCATGCAGGAAAAATTTGCCGTCGCCGCCATGGCGATTTTCATTGCCATGATTTTAGACATGCTGGACGGGCGCATTGCCCGCCTGACCAACACCCAAAGCGCGTTTGGCGCGGAATACGACAGCCTTTCCGATCTCGTATCCTTCGGACTCGCACCGGCTTTATTGATGTATCAATGGGGACTGGTCAGCTTGGGCAAATCCGGTTGGCTGGCAGCTTTTATTTACACCGCCGCCGCCGCCTTGCGCTTAGCACGTTTTAACACCCAAGTCACCACAGCCAATAAAGCTTTTTTTCAAGGCTTACCCAGCCCCGCCGCCGCCGCGTTACTCGCGGGTACTGTGTGGGTTTGCAGCGATTACGGCATTGACGGCGAAAGCTTAAGTTTTCTTATCTTTTTTCTCACCATCAGCACAGGCTTGTTGATGGTCAGCAATGTACGCTATCGCAGTTTCAAAGACCTTGATTTGAAAGGTAAAGTGCCTTTTGTGCGGGTATTATTTGTGGTGCTGCTGTTCGTCTTAGTCTCCATCGACCCGCCGCAAATGTTGTTATTATCATTTACTTTATATGCGCTATCAGGTCCCGCTCTAACGTTGCATCTACTGCGTCAACGCCTCGCCCGCCGCCGCCAGCGCGCCGAGAACAAAGCGGATGAAGATGCGAATGAAGACTAGCTTAGGTACACGACTGCCTCATAAGATAAATTGCCTGATCATCGTGATCACAGAGGCAAACGGCATCGTCTTGCTTTTATATAATATGGTTTTCAGATCATTAAATTCCTGAAGCCAATCTGACAGGTCGTCAAGACCTGTCAGGTTTGAATTCCGAGATGTAAACGGTTGCGTCATTCCTTAATTTTTTCGCGCTTACCGGTGCGCCATTCAATAAAAGATTCAGTGTCATTTAAGTAGGGAAAAGGCTGGTCGGGACACTTGACTTGTAAAAAATCGCACAATGGTTGCCAACCTTCGGTAATGGCGTAAACCAATAATTGTTCAGGTGGTATGGCTTGCTTGAGCAATTCAATCTGCTGCCGATAAATCTCCGTGGCATAGGCTTTATCAGCAAAACGCCCATGAAAGGTATTGTTCCACAGGGTTTCCTGTTGCAGCGATAGCACTTCATAAAAGGTTTTATAGTCAGCCTTGAACAAACTTAAAAAACGAAAATATAAGCTGCGAAATAGGTTAAGATGATTGTATTTATATACTGTATCGCAATAGCTTTGATGCCATTTTTCCGCATCGCGGATAAGCAAAATATATTTTGCATCGGGATAGCGTTTCAGCAAAATGGATAAATCAAAACCGGGCGGTATATATACACTAGATTGATGCTCGCCGAGCAATCCATCCCAATCAATGTTTTCTCCGTGATAAGCCGCACGCCATTGATTTGCATGTCCGGGGTGATCAAACATTTTAGAAAAGTGGTAACAAGGACCAAAACCCAAATCTTCTAGGGCTTGTTTTAATGAATAAGTGCCAGAACGCCCAAAACCTAAGCTCATCACTTTAAGCATCTGTTGTCTCCTTGTCTTTAATTGCATTATCCTCTTTAATTTTTTCTACTAACATGGGCAACATGGCATTGCCCAGTCCTCCAGTTAATCCAAGCATATTTAAGGCGATGGTTTGAATGAGTCCAAAATGTAATAAAAAAACACCGCCCAAACTAACCGCCGCAGGAATTAATAAAATAGCAAAAGTGGCATCCATATTTTGTTTATAACGTGAGGCTATTTCAAATAGACAAGGTAAATGTGTTAAACCCTGATCCAGTAAAATAATTTCTGCCGTATCTACGGCGATACTGGATGCACCACTTAAAGAAATAGAGACCTGTGATTGCTTTAAAGCAATAGAATCATTAATCCCATCGCCAATAAAGCAGACTGTCCGTCCCTCATCCTGTAGTTGTTTAATGATAGCCGCCTTATCTTGTGGCAGAACTTGCGCAAAGTATTCATCAATACCTAAGCGGTTGGCTAGATTGCGCGTAGGGGCGGCATGGTCGCCGGAAATAATACAGGTTTTTTTCCCTTGTGCTTGCAAGTATTGAATAACGTGCATTGCTTCAGGGCGTACTTGAGGTAAAAGTTCAATGCCACCACAGACTTCTCCGTCCACAGCCACCATCACCAGCGTGTAGCCTTGTTGTTGAGAAAGTATTTGTTGCTGCTGTAGAAATTCGGGAATGTTTAAGTGTTCTGCCTGCATAAAACGCGCACTGCCAACATGAATTTTACGTTGATTGACGATGACAGATAAACCGTAGCCTAATTTATACTCGGTTTCTTCAACTGCGCTGAGTTGAATGCCTTGGGTTTCGGCAGCCCGCAGAATAGCTTTAGCTAAAGGATGATTTTGTTTGTACTCGGCAGTGGCGGCATACGCAAGAATGTCGTTGGCTTGATAATCTGCTAGGCAATGAATTTTGCCGACTGTAGGACAATCAACTGTCAAAGTGCCGGTTTTGTCAAATACTACCGTATCGACTGTGTTTAATAGTTCTAAAGCGCGTCCGTCTTTAATGAGAATGTTGTTTTTCAGGGCAATGTTGATGAAGTTTAAGGTGCTGATAGGGGCGACAACGGCAATTTTTTCTTTAGGGTGAGAATTAACCACGGCTAAAGCACTGTGCATACCGAGCAGTGGAATGGCTAAACCGCTGCTAATCAGTGTGGGTAATACTAAGTCTTGTGATATTCGTTCAGAACGCATTTGTAGATTTGATTTGAAATCAACGGTATCGTTCAATATTTGTGTAATTTTAGCAACAGTGGTGTCTGCACCGGCGTGTTCTACTTTAATATAAATTTTTCCCGACAAAAGAATGGTAGAAGAAAAAACGCCATCGCCTACGGCTTTTTCTACGGGTTGCGATTCTCCGGTTAAGACATGTTGATCGATGGTGGCACAGCCTTCAATAATAGTTCCATCCACGGGAATCGGACTGCCGGCATGAGCAACAACTATATCTCCGGCTTTAATCTGTTCATAAGGCACTTGAGTTTCTACATCGTTAAGCACTAGCCATACCTGTTCAGGGGTTTTCTCAAAAATATCTTGAATATTTTGGCGAGATTTGTTGGTCAACATGGCAGAGAGTTTGACGCTGGAAAGAAACAATACAGAAATCATACTGGCAAACAACAGCCCACCAGTGATGAATAATAATCCGCTAATGGTAATGGCAACTAAGGTATGTGCATTGACTTTGCCTTGTTTTAAGCGTTGATAAACATTGTAGTACAAGTCCTTGAATGCGTACACGACTAAGGGTAAAGCAATAGTTCTGAAAAAGGGTAATGGTGCTAAAGTCGCTAAAGTGAATGCAGAAACAGCCGCGATAAAGCCTTTGTTTAAGGATTTATCTTGATGATAATCTTTCAGTTTGAAAGCGGCTGGCGGAGTGTTTTGAGTGCGGGTTGTTTGTGGTAGTTTATTTGCGTCATCTGGCTTTAGGTTTGTTTTTAAGTCTTGTGATGTCGCCGCTTCTAGTTTTTCATTTTTTTTGGCATTGAAATAAAGAATACCGGCAGCAATCGACAGGGGAATAAACAGCATGAAAGGCAACCTCTTTGTATAAATGAATTATTGCGGCATTCCTACGCTCTTGCGTAGGAATGCCGCAGATCACCGCATCCTAGCTCACTGATTTACTCACCCACAGTCAGCGTCAATGGATTATCGGCATTGCTGATAAATGTAGCCTCTGCAAGCGTGTAACCAAAACGCATTTCAATATTTCCCGCGTCTATTAATGGTCCTTCATACACGGGAATAGTGATGAGTTGAGGTAATGCTTCAACGTGTTTGTAAGGCAAAATAGCCTCTGGGCTGTCTTGGATGAGCAGACCATCGCTTGCACTGACTGAGAAATAGAAGGTGACGGCTAATGCAGGGATAGTATAGCTACCATAAGCATAGATAGCGGCAGGCTTGCCTAGATGCGCACTGTCGGGGCGGATTTCTCCGGCTATATGTACGCTATCATGGCTTTTAATGCTTGCATTGGCTCGAAAGTCTAGGAAATTCCCACCCATTTTGGAACTACCACCACGAATTTTAGCCGCCGTGGTGTTGGCATCGGCAAGATCGGGCAGAATTAATGGATTGATTGCCAGCACTTGATTTTCTGTTGCGTACTGCTCATACAAACTCAACAGTTGAACAAATTTCTCAGGATTTGAGAATTTTAGATCGGTAGTTTCAAAAGGGTCTTGCCAAACATTGAACATGTAGATGTCAGGTTCATTCCAGCGCATAGATAATTTCCAATTGCCGGCACGTAAGCCTTTTACCCCATCCACTTCAAAGCCTAACCAGCGTTCAGGATTACAATACAACTGCCCATTGAATAGATTTTCCATAGAAACGCCGTGCATAGGCGGATTGGGTTTGCCGTTAAAGGTTTCGGGATAGGCTATGTTTGCCATGTCGAGGATGGTGGGGGCAATATCCATGACAGATTGCAAGCAGTTATATTTAATACCTTTAGCTTTAGCTTGAGGATAATGCAAGAAAGCCGAGGTATGAACGCCGCCTTCAAAAGTATCTGCCTTAAATTTATTAAAAGGCGTGTTGAGGGCAACACTCCAAGCTTTATTGGGTCCAATATAAGAATCTGAACCACCTAAGTTGTCTATTAAGGCTTGGAAATCTGCTGCTGGCAAGCTATCAACTTGTTCCGATTTGCCTAACTCGTAAGCGTATTTTTCATTGTTGAGATTGTAAGTAAACTGAGGCCGCACAAAAATAGGCTCAATTTCCCCACCATTGTCTGAATAAATCAAAAATACGGTATTTTCATATTGATTGATGTCTTTCAAATGTTGAATTAAACGTCCCACATTTTCATCTAAGACATCAATCATGCCGGCATATACTGCCATTCTGCGGGCTTCAATCTGTTTGCTGCGTTCACTTAAACTATCCCACGCTGGAACATCCTCTGGCATAGGCGGTAATACTAACTGTGGATTGATTAAGCCAGATTCTTGCAAACGCTTAAACCGCTCGGCACGAATAACTTCATAGCCTTTTTGATAATACATATCATGATATTGTTCAGCGCGTTCTTTGGGGGCTTGCCAAGGGGTATGAGGGGCGGTATAGGACATGTTCAAATAAAAGGGCTTATTGACATCGCGTGCATTCAACATGTCAATCGCTTGTTCCGTGTAATAGACAGAGGTTTGCGTATTGGCGGGCAAACCTGCAAGATTAGCTTCTGCACCATTTGCAGTGTAAGCACTTTGACGATCTGGCAGTTTTTTGCCAACAAATTCACCGTTAGCATTGGTCATAAAGTTCATATCGCCGCCCGGTAGTAGCAAAGCGCGGGTTTCAGTAAAGCCACGATTATGCGCATAGTAAGGCTCAGTATCGCCCATGTGCCATTTGCCAACCATCATAGTGTGATAACCATTGTCTTGCAGGAGTTGCGGGAAAGGCAGTACATCTAAAGACAATATGCCTTCATAACCCGGTTGCCCTTTTTGTTCCTCACGCATACCTTCGTGCATCGCGCCTAAACCTGCCGCGTGATTATCTTTGCCGGAAAACAACATAGCCCGCGAAGGTGAGGAAGTAGAACTGGCATAGAAATTATTTAACATAATCCCATCGCCGGCCAATTGATCCAAATGAGGAGTGGAAATCTCGCTGCCAAAAGCACCTAAATCGGAGTATCCCATGTCATCAATAACAATGGTGACAAAGTTAGGCTGAAGTTCATTGGCAATGGCTGAAGATAAGGGGGTTACAGCAAAACAAGCGAGTGCTGAAATAGTACAAGCGCGGTGGAAAATTTTTACGATACGCATTAGAAAACTCCTAGAGCATGAGAATAAGCAAAGGGGTGTGTGTGAAATAAATTCTCTATATCACAGATAAGAGGTCTTAATTGTGGTAACAACAGGTTTATTTGTTGTTCATTTTTACGCCATTTATCGCTGGCTGGGGTGGAAATAGTGGAGCTAGACAAAGGCAGTGTTTGTGGTGACAGTTGCTCTATGGTTTGACTTAATTCAAGCTCGGCAAATTCACTGAGTTTTTTTATCAGGATCGCGGGAGAATGAATTAAATCTTGATAATTGACCAGAAAATAGCTGTTAGTTGGCAATGCTTGTATATCTTGCCAAATACACAGATTACTCATTTTCCATTGAAATGCTGCAATGTCAAATACAGAAGCTGTACTTAAATTTTCCCAGCCGGGGGCGAGTAAAAAGCTCCAATCTTTATAGGACCAGCCCGGCAGTGGTTGATAAGCAATGTAACGGCGTGAACGCCAGCCTTCAACCAAGCTGCTAATGTTTTCTTCCGGGCGGCGATATAAATAAATAAATAAAGCGTCGGGGAAAGCTGCCTTAAAAAAAGGAATGCGCAATGCGTTTTTAGGGGTTTTTTCTAAAAAACGAATGGCGGCGGGACGCTGTGCGGCGGCTATGTCTAAATAGGCTTGCTGGTGTTGGTTTTGTAATTCTCGAACAAATCCTTGTTTGAGTAATTCTACCGTTTCTGTTTGTGCATCGTTGGCAGTTAAACGATTGGAACGATACTGATGTGTTGCGGGATGTAAGGCAGCAATATTTTCAATCACGCCGTGACTTTCTTCGGCAATTGTCCACAAAGCGGTATATTCAGTTAATGTATTAAACAACAAGGTGCTGCCAGAACGTGGCGCAGAAACAATAAAAATCGGGCGATCAAAGCGCGGAGATGGAACTGCTTGACGCTTAAGACGGTATTTCAACTGTTTTTGTTTTCTTTTTTTCAGCAATAAAGGAATGTTTAAGCGTTTATCGGTAGCGGGGGCGGTTGCCAACATGGATTGAATGACGGCGACTGCGTAAGCTGCCGCGCTGTGTGCGGGTAAATAATGCGCGAGTGCCGCTGCCATGTCTTCACGAAATTGCAAGATCACTGTTTGATAAGCCAATTCACCTTGCCAAGCTTGCGCATATTGTGCATAAGCCCGCTGCCATTGTTGCTGGGTGTGTGCGACTTGTGCGATCAATGCGGCGGGCGCGTTGGCTTTTCTCAGTGCTGTTTGTATGTCGCTGTTGAGGGCGTTAAATTCTGGCGGTGTCAATACGTCAAGCCGATGTTCTTCAATGGGTAGGTGTTGGGCGTGGCTAGTCTGGGAGTGGCTAATCTGGGAGTGGCTAATCTGGGAGTGGCTGACTTCCAAGTCAGCCAAAACGCCGCCTACGGCGGCGGGGCTAATCTGGGAGTGGCTGACTTCCAAGTCAGCCAAAACGCCGCCT
>CAZOSP010000125.1:0-9565 GCA_964582525.1 uncultured Thiomargarita sp.
GATTGGGAGCAAGGCTATGCGGGTCAAAACGCCTCTGGGAGTGCCGGTCTCCAGAGCAGCACAGGCGGCTTTCAGCCGCTGCGCTAATCAGGAGATTAGCACTCCCAGCCCTGTGTTGCGTCGTCTTAAAGTACAACATAAATGCCTAGAGTCTGTCGGACTTGTTGGCATAACCAATTGATTTATATATATTTTAGCGAAATAAGAAAGGCGCAAAAGATGTTGCCTAATCTACGCCTCACTGCTCAACTGGTATGATGGCTTTGTCCCGTCACGCAGTAACGTACATAATTACAAATATTACCCGAACGCTCGCTGATACGTTCAAGCGCACGGCCCGCCCAGAGCATTTCTAAGACGTGCCGAATCGCTTCTGGATCACTGAACATTTGCTTAAGAACCGGCTCGGATAAACGTAAAAAAGTGTTTTCTTTCAGCGCACGGGTTTTTGCGTACAAGCTTTCCGCTGCGGATAAATCTAAGCGGGCAAAGGCATTTAGGGTTTCATGCAGATTTTGCCGCGTTTGCCAGCCTAGCGTTTCTAGTTGTGGCAAATAACGTAAGCAATCTTCTTGTTGATGCAGGGCAAGAGATTGATAGGCAATGTCTTTTGCTTCATCACCTATGCGTTCCAAATCGGTACTGGTTTTGATGACGGCTTTGATAAAACGCAAATCTACTGCGGTCGGGTGTTGGCGGGTTAATAAATTCACGCAAGTTTCATCCAGCGATACTTCAAATCTATTTACCTGACTATCGCAAGCGATGACTTGTTCTGCTAAGTCGCTGTCGTGATACAACAAAGCACTTAAGGCTTGACTCATTTGCTGCTCTACTAAGCCGCCCATTTCTAAAGTGAATTGATGCAGACGTTGTAGTTGCTGGTCAAATTGGCAGGAGATATGTCCCGTCAGGCGTGCTTGTTGGGAGTGGGTGCGTAAAATGGGGTTGAGTGAACGGGTCATGTTTGAAGATTTCGTGTGATTGGATGGCTGTAGTTTAGGGCGTGGATGTGACAAAATGATGAGCCTATGTTCGCACGCGGAGCGTCGGAACGAGGAGAAACGAGGAGATTATTGGTGTAATATGCCCGTGCTATTATGCTGGCCAAATTGCCTGTGAACGTTTACTTTTTTACAGCCTTTACAATGACAAGGATATTGACTATGCAAACACTCGCTGAATATATCAAGGATGTACCCAATATTGCCGGACAAGAGGATTTAATTGAAAAAACCATGTCCGATAGCCGTAGCAAAGCGGTATTTTTACACGATAGCGGCATTGATTTTAGTAACCTTAAAAGTGCTTGTGCGATCGCTTTGCACATGCACCAACCGCTCATTCCCGCCGGCGGACACGATCTGCGCACCGCCGAAATTATCAGTAATCTCAAATACATGCTAGACAATCCAGGAATCGGCGACAATCACAACGCCTCCGCGTTTCTGTGGTGCTACAAACGTATAGGCGAATTTATTCCACAACTGATGAGTGAAGGCAAGCAGCCGCGTGTGATGTTGGAATATTCCGGCACTCTGTTTCACGGTTTACGCAAAATGGGCGCGGATGATGTGCTGGACGCGCTGAAAAATATCACTGTTGATGACAATTACCGTCGCGGCGTGGAGTGGCTGGGCTGCCCTTGGGGTCACGCGGTCGCGCCTTCAACACCGGTACAAGATTTCCGTTTGCATGTGAAAGCTTGGCAACATCATTTTGCGGCGATTTTTGGCTTGGAAGCGTTGAGTCGTGTGCGTGGTTTTTCGCCTTCTGAAATGGCGTTGCCCAATCATCCGGATGTCGCTTATGAATTTGTCAAAACCCTTAAAGATTGCGGCTATCAATGGGTGCTGGTGCAAGAACACACAGTAGAAAATCCCGAAAATGGCTGGGGTGTGGAACGCAAACATTTACCGCATCGCTTGGTCTGTACAAATTCTGCGGGCGAAACCGCAGAAATCATTGTGTTGATTAAAACGCAAGGCTCTGATACCAAATTGGTGGCGCAAATGCAGCCTTATTTTGAGGCGAAAAGCCTGTCGCGCTGGGATTTAGCGGGTAAATCCGTGCCGCCGCTGGTCAGTCAAATTGCCGATGGTGAAAATGGCGGCGTGATGATGAATGAGTTTCCGCCTAAGTTCATGGAGGTGGTGCGCGAAGCCTCGCACAGCGATTCTCCGTTAATGAACGGCACGGAATATTTAGAGCATTTATTGAATATGGGCATTAAAGAAACGGACTTGCCGATTGTTCAACCGATTAAACAAAAACAAATCTGGGATAATTTCAAAGCCGGTGAAGGGAGCGAAAAATTGGCAAAAGTCATTGAGGAACTGAAAAAAACGGATCACCAGTTCCACATGGACGGCGGTAGCTGGACTAATGATATTTCTTGGGTGCAGGGCTATGATAATGTACTCGGACCTATGGAAAAAGCCAGTTCGGTGTTTAATGAAAAGGTCTTAAGCAAAAATATGCCAACTAATGAATACCGTTATGCCAACGCGCTGTTTCATTTAATGTCGTCACAAACCAGTTGTTATCGTTATTGGGGGCAAGGTTTGTGGACTGATTATGGGCGTGAAATTTGTCGTCGCGCAGAAAATGTAGTGGCTTACGATTACTGAGCTAAGGCGCAAAAATAGATACTCATAGCCGCCAGATATGCGTATAGAGGGTGTTTTGGCTTTTAAGTTGGAAATCAGAAATAAAACTAAGGATAACCGTGGAAATCTGGGCTTTGGTCATGTTTGCTGTACTGATGCTGCTGCTGTTGCTGGGCTATCCGGTGGCACTGACACTGGCGGCGGTGTCAGTGCTGTTTGCTTGGATTTTTGTCGGACTGGAGGTGTTCGCACTGCTGCCCATGCGCATCTGGGGCATTATGACTAACTTCACTTTGCTTGCTGTGCCGCTGTTTATTTTCATGGGGCTGGTGCTGGAAAAGTCGGGGCTGGCGGAGGCTTTGCTGGAGACCATGGGCAAGCTGTTCGGGCGACTGCGCGGCGGTTTAGCGGTGTCGATTGTGTTGGTCGGGGCGTTGCTGGCGGCGGCGACTGGGGTGGTGGGCGCGACTGTGGTGACCATGGGCGTGATTGCTTTGCCGACGCTGCTGAAATATCAATATTCGCCAGCGTTGGCAAGCGGCACTATTGCCGCGTCAGGTACGCTGGGGCAGATTATCCCGCCGAGCATTGTGCTGATTTTGTTGGGCGAAGTGATGGGCGTATCGGTTGGACAGTTGTTCATGGGCGCGCTGCTGCCGGGCTTGTTGATTGTCGGCTTGTTTTTGCTCTATATCGCTTGGATAGCTTGGCGCGAGCCTGAAGCCGCGCCCGCCATTCCTGCCACGACGGCGTTCAGTCTGTGGCAAATTTTAACCAGCTTAGTGCCGCCTTTGTCGTTGATTTTTATGGTCCTGGGTTCAATTTTTTTCGGTCTGGCTACACCAACGGAATCGGCAGCGGTGGGTGCTGTCGGCGCGTTATTGTTGGCTCTCGTGCATCGGCGTTTAAATTGGACTGCCTTGCATGAGGTATTGCAGCAAAGCTTGCGGCTGACCAGTATGGTGTTTTTAATTTTGATCGGTGCGACCGCGTTTGGCATGGTATTTCGCATTATGGGCGGCGATCAGATGGTGCATGATTTGTTTACGCATTTGCCCGGTGGTGCCTGGGGATTTATTGCTTTCAGTATGCTGTTGATTTTCGCGCTGGGTTTCTTTTTGGATTTTATCGAGATTTGTTTTGTGGTAGTGCCTATTCTGACTCCCATAGCGATGTATTTTGGTATTGATTTGCTGTGGTTTGCGGTATTGATTGCGGTGAATTTGCAAACTTCTTTTTTAACCCCGCCGTTTGGTTTTTCTTTGTTTTATCTAAAAGCGGTAGCACCCCCCAGCATCCCTATTCAAACTATTTATCGCGGTATTTTGCCGTTTGTGGTGTTACAGCTGATCGCCTTGCTGATGCTGATGAGTTGGCAGGATTTGACGCTATGGTTGCCGGCACTGAGTGATCGCTTGCAGGGACGCTGAAGTTTGCGCGGGCGTGATGTCTGCTGGCTTCACACAGTGTCTATATTTTCCAATAAGATTCTAAAATGTTCTTGCAAGCTTTGTGTTTCTTGCGCGTTTTTTTGGGCTAATTGACAGCGCCGTTGAAACACGTCTAACGGGGTTAAATCCTCTAAGTCTTCTACAAAATCGCTAAAGTCCAAAGCTTTTTTATCGCGCTTGACAATCATTTTAAGAATTTCTACCGGCTTATTTTTAAGCACAGCTTGCAAGCTGCTGGCGGCTTCGGGATAGGCGCGGTCGAGTTCGATTTCCACCCAAGTCGGTAGCTCGCCAGCGGGCTTGAGTGCCTTAAGCTGTGCCTCTAGGCTGTCTAAGTCGCCCTGCAAGCGCAGCAAAGGACGCGATACGGGGACTGCTAACGGGGTGATTTTACTCAACTGACTGCCGCTAAATTCAACCAGCAACACCTGTTTGCTATGCTGGCTTTCTTTGAAGCTCAAAGGCAGCAGCGAGCCGCTGTAGCGGATATGTTCACAGCCGCCCACCTGCTGCGGCTGGTGTAAATGTCCAAGCGCGACATAATCAAACACAGCGGGAAACTGTGCTGCGCTGATTTGCCCTAAATTGCCCACATGAATGATTTTTTCGCTGTCAGACAATGCCGCGCCCGCGGCGAATAAATGCCCAGTAGCAATAAAAGGCACTGTATGGGCGTAGTTTTTTTGTAGCTGTTCGGCAAGTTTAGCATAGTGTTCGGCAATGCCTTGCTTGACGGCGGCTTCGCGCTCGGCAGCCGTTTCGCCCGCTTGGGCATATTTTAAGTCGCGGTCGCGCAAGAATGGCACGGCGGCGAGTACCGCTTGCAAGTTGCCGGCTGTGTCGTGCAGGGGCAGCAGCTCGGCGGCATAGTCTATCTCGCCGTGGGCATTGCGCGGTGCGCAGCCAAATACGCGAATATCCAAAGCCTCTAGCAATGCTTGCGGAGCGTTCAAAGTGGCAGGCGAGTCGTGATTGCCGCCAATCACCAGCAGATGTTGACAGCCGGTCTCGCGCACTTGGGTCAGAAAGCGATAATACTCGCGTAGCGCGTAATTGGGTGGATTGCCAGTGTCAAACAAATCACCAGCAATCAGCAGCGCATCTACTGCTTGTTCACGCAACACCTCAAGCAGCCAGCGCAAGGCGCGTTGATGTTCTTCGCCGCGCTCGCGGTTAATGAAACGCTGTCCTAAATGCCAATCGGACGTGTGTAAAATTTTCATGGTAATCATTCATAGCCAACAGAGAAGGATGGGATTAAAATCATTTTTTCGCTCTAAGGGATACATTAAATTTTTCTGAAAGTCATTAACAACGCAACAAGGATAGGCTCATGGAGATTAAAACGCTACAGACTACAGCCTTTGACGGGCAAAAACCGGGGACTTCCGGGTTACGCAAAAAAGTGCAGGTATTTCAACAAGCGCGTTATTTAGAAAATTTCGTTCAGTCGATTTTTGACAGCTTAGAACACTATGCGGGACAGACCTTAGTGCTAGGCGGCGACGGGCGTTATTACAATGTGACGGCAATTCAGACGATTTTGAAAATGGCCGCGGCGAATGGTTTTGGGCGCGTGCTGGTGGGACAAAACGGCTTATTATCGACTCCGGCAGTCTCGGCAATTATCCGCAAATACAAAGCCTTCGGCGGCATTGTGCTGTCTGCCAGCCATAATCCGGGCGGCGTACAGGGCGATTTTGGCATTAAATACAACATCAGCAACGGCGGACCCGCACCGGAAAAAATCACTGAAGCCATTTATGCCCGCACGCAAACCATCAGCGAATACAAAATAGCCCCGCTTGATGATGTAGATTTAAGCCGCTTGGGACACACGCAAATGGGCGATATGCGCGTGGAAGTGATTGATTCCGTATCTGATTATGCGAAATTAATGGAATCCTTATTTGATTTTGAACGGATTCATCAGATGTTCAAATCCGGCGCGTTTCGGATGCAATATGATGCGATGCACGCCATCACCGGACCTTATGCCAAAGCCATTCTCGAAGATCGTTTGGGCGCCAGTGGCATGTTAATGCGCTGCACGCCCCTAGAGGATTTTGGCGGTGGGCATCCCGACCCTAATTTGACCTATGCGAAAGAGTTGGTTGACATCATGTACGCTGCCAACGCGCCGCAACTGGGCGCGGCTTCGGACGGTGACGGCGACCGCAATATGATTTTAGGCAAGCATTTTTTTGTCACACCCTCCGACAGCTTGGCAGTATTAGCCGCCAATGCGCATTTAGTGCCGGGCTATAAAAACGGTTTAGCCGGCATTGCGCGCTCCATGCCCACCAGTGGCGCGGCGGATCGTGTTGCCCAAGCCCTCGGTATTGAGTGCTACGAAACCCCGACCGGCTGGAAATTCTTTGGCAATCTGCTCGATGCCGGCAAAGCCACCCTGTGCGGCGAAGAAAGTTTTGGCACCGGCTCTGATCATGTGCGCGAAAAAGATGGGCTATGGGCGGTGTTGTTCTGGCTGAATATTCTCGCCGTGCGCCAGCAATCGGTAGCGCAAGTGCTGCATGAACACTGGGCGCGTTTCGGGCGCAACTTCTACTCGCGCCACGATTACGAAGATGTCCCCGCCGCTGGCGCAAATGAACTGATAAATAGCTTACGCGCCCAGTTCGGCAGCTTGCCGGGGCAACGCTTTGGTGATTATGAAATTGAATTTGCTGATGATTTTAGTTACACAGACCCCATTGATCAAAGTCTTAGCGAACAACAAGGCATACGCATCGGCTTTGTGGGCGGCTCGCGCATGGTGTTCCGCTTGTCCGGCACTGGCACTGCGGGCGCAACCCTGCGGCTGTATTTAGAAGCCTTTGAAGCCGACCCAGCAAAACACGAGATGGATGCACAAGTCGCCTTAGCCGAATTAATCAACATTGCCGAATCAATGGCACACATTACGCGACATACCGGACGCGATAAGCCCTCAGTCATTACTTAGGGAGGGACATTCAATAACTCTCGAAACTGGCTCTTCAGGAATTTGTGTTGGAGTGAATATCATTTAATCAATGAGTGACAGCGCACTTCCGTCCGGAGTATTGGCAAAATTCATCCGCTTTGGCGGTCGTTTTGCACCCAAGCACGAAGAATCAATGGTACAGTGATAAACGGTGTCGTTTTTCGGCTTCGGTGCTGGGTGTCATTATACTGTAATAGATTGTTTTCAAATATAATTTATTGCAACACAAATTCCTAGAGAGCCGTCAAATTCATCAAGCGGGTGGGCATTATTTGACGCAAGTCAAAGAAAACCAGCCTATTCTGCTGGAACAATGCAAGCCCATCTTTAACACCCCACCCCCAGATTCCCCCCAAAAACCCCTCCAAACCCCGCATTCTTTCGTTTAAAATCACCGAAAACCCGATTGTAGTGCCATAACATTTGGGCGGGCATCTTGCGGCCGCCTACTTTTGGCATTACTTTGGCAGCATATGGGATGACGAAAATTCATCGTAAGTCATTGATTCATCATGACTGCCTGTTTGAAAAGGTTATTCCCAAGATAATTCGCGCAACTCAAGTAAAACCGGTAAGTTTCACCAAAGTTGCCGTGAACAAAATCAGGATCAAACGCCTCCTAGATTTTCCTCGCTCCAGGCAGCATGTATATTCGCAAAACGCCAACTCGCAACACCATGACCGGCGAGCCATCTGTGTCAATATACCTGAGACACATGACAGACGTTTCAAGGTAGATTTTGCGCTTATTCTGCATTATATCCATACGTTTTTCAGAAAGCTTAAATATGCTTGAAAATAGCCAAACTCCGTCCATTTTGAAAACAGCATTTTACGGTTTGTAGTGAGGGCTTTAGACAGTTAGGTTGCGCTGACGATAGCAAGCCCAACATTTTCGACCAAAATTATGTTGGGCTTGCTTCGACAGGTTCAGCACAAGTCGCAAAAAGACGCTCAGCCCAACCTACCGTGCTATTCGTAGTGTGTCCATACGCAGTAAATTCGGATCAGCTTTTCTTCTTCAATCACCTCATATACCAGTCGGTGTTGTTTGTTAATAAGGCGGCTGATTAATCCTTTCATGTCGCCTTTTAAATATTCAAAAGCCGGTGGGTAAGCAAATGGGTTCTGTTGAATAAGCTGCAACAATTCAAGCAATTTTGGTTTAAGTCCGCTGGCGCTGAGTTTTTTAGCATCTCTCTGGGCTTGAGTCAGAAATAGAAGAGAATACATCACCAGTCCAGCTTATCGAGTGTGACACCGCTGTTATTAGGCTCTCTACGGGCGGCTTGAATACTATCAACCATTCCCGCAATCGAGCGCAAATACTCATCATCACTGATATAATCAGTTTGCTCCAGAATTTTTATTTCATTTGACGAGAAATGTGCTAATAGCCATAAGAATTTCTCGCTAACATTGTCTTCTATTGTTAAGGTCACCGTTTTCATCAAATTAACCTCAGTTGATTTGAGTGCGATTTGGATGCGCCACTGGAGCGACGTAGTACGCATTTCCATCGGGACGATGGGAACTACACTCCAGTACCACGACGCGCCGCTGGAGTTGTTGTAGGGTTTGCGCCGCGTTTTTTGCGGCGCGAACGCGGGAGAGATTCAGCATTGTTCGCGTGTGCGCCGAAAAGATGGCGCACACCCTACCGGGCTACTCGACCTTGGTTACGGCTTACGGGCTACGCTGGCTTATGTGGTTACGGGGAAACCCATCGGGATAATGAGAATAGGGTCATCAAGCCGCCATACGCTGTTTCAACCAATCAGTTTTGGTAATAGGAGGCAAATAGAGTGGCAGCAAATCCGCTGCTTTGGCATCCAATACCGTAATTTGTCCAATCCCTTGTGCGGTCATGCCAACATTCACATGCCAACCGTATGAAATGTCACGCACAATGGGTTGATTATTGAAGCGGATAAACAAAATATCTTCTGCTTCGTCGTATGAGATTTCCATGATTATGTCTCCAATTGCCAATTAATCATCAATGTTTTGACAATGACTGCGTCGTCAACTAACGTCGCCGCGCAAATAAGATTATCTTGCCGATTCGCATACACTTTGAATATCCAACAATGCTTTTCGTCTTTGAATCGTATTTCGCCTGTTTCGATTAAATCAAATAATAAGTCATCAGTAATGTCTCGTTCCATCATACGGGCACTGGCATGATGCGTTATTTTGATTGGTTTGTTGAAGCGGGCACTGTGTAGAGGGTTCATTACAAAACATCTAATGAGGACAGTAAGTTGGGTTGATGATAGAATATCCAATCTTTTCGGATAAAATGATGTTGTGGCTCTCGCAAAAAGACGCACCTTATCCGCCCTACGGGGTATGCGGGGTACGAGGTGCGTTATTTCAACCAACCCATAGCAAGGTAGGATGTGCTGAGGTTTGAGTGCATCAATCGCGGTAAACGATGCGCTTCGCAAAAAGACGCTCAGCGCATCCTTGTATCTTAACCCCATTCATGGTTAGCTACCATGAAGCGGAAATCAGAG
>CAZOSP010000126.1:0-9459 GCA_964582525.1 uncultured Thiomargarita sp.
GCGTAAATTTACACTTTCCTTGTAAAATAATGCTTGACTTGAGAGACGGTATCTGGGTATCTGGGATGACGAAAATTCATATTTTTGAGTCGATTGATATGATCCGAGTTTTGTTCTGATTATTTTTCCCTTTCCCCCATCTTTCATGGGAAAACTATGCACTCCCAGACGTTAGTTGCAATCCTGCGCTGTTGGCTAGTGCTACGAAGTTAGGGAATGAGGTCGCTACATTGGCGCAGTCGAGAATCTCTATCGGCTCTTGTGCGCGTAAGGCGGCTATCGCAAATGCCATGGCAATGCGGTGATCGCCGTGACTATCGACTTGTCCGCCGCGCATTTGCCCTCCCTGTATTATGATGCCATCGGGCGTAGCCCGCGCTTTAATACCCACTGCTTGTAATCCGTCTGCCATGACTTGAATGCGGTCGCTTTCTTTGACGCGCAGCTCTTCGGCATGGGTTAGCACGGTTTCGCCTTCGGCACAGGCGGCGGCGATGAATATTATGGGAAATTCGTCTATCGCCAGCGGCACTTGTGCGGGCGGTATTTGGATGCCGTGTAACTGGCTGGCTTTGACTCGGATGTCTGCGACTGGCTCGCCGCCTATGTCACGGCAGTTGCTCAAGACAATGTCCGCGCCCATGTCGCGCAATAGGTTGAGTATGCCGATGCGCGTGGGGTTGATGCCGACGTGTTCGAGGCGGATGTCTGAGCCGTGGGCGATGAGTGCGCCCACCATGAAAAACGCGGCTGAAGATATATCGGCGGGTACGTCAATGTTCATGCCGCGCAAACAGCCGCCGCCGCTTATACATATTGTTGCGCCGTGGCGCTGCACCGGGTAGCCAAAGCCTTGTAACAGGCGCTCGCTGTGGTCGCGGGTCGGCGCGGGTTCAGTGATGCAGGTTTGTCCTTGTGCGTATAATCCCGCCAGCAGTAATGAGGATTTGACCTGCGCACTGGCGATGGGCATGGTGTATTCAATGCCTTGCAACACTTGTCCGCCGTGTATGTGCAGCGGCGGCGTACCCGCTTTTGTCGCGTCGATTTTCGCGCCCATGAGACTGAGCGGTTGGGTGACTCGCTTCATCGGGCGTTTGGATAGGGAGGCATCGCCGCTTAATGTGACATCGAAGGGTTGTGCTGCCAGCAAGCCACTGAGCAGACGCATGGAGGTGCCGGAGTTGCCTAAATTTAGGGCTTTGTTGGGTTTTTGTAAGCCGTGCATGCCTACGCCCTGTATGCTGACTTTGCCCGCGCCCTGATGTTGAATAGGGACTCCCATGCTTTGAAAGGCGGCGAGTGTTGCTAAGGTGTCTTCGCCTTCAAGGAAGCCGCTGACTTGGGTGTTTCCTTCGGCTATTGAGCCGAGCATGATGGCGCGGTGTGAGATGGATTTGTCGCCGGGGACGCGCAGGCGTCCTTGCAAGCGACCGCCGGGCTGGGCGATGATACGTATAGAGTTGCTCATAGTCAGTGGATAGTCCTTGTATAATGGGCAGGCTAGTATTTCTAACTCACCTTTTCTCGTTCCCAAGTGCCGCTTGGGTATTTGTGATGGTTATTCGTTTTTCATGCGGGAAATTTACCACAATTTACTTCGCTGTGTGCAAGGTGAGATTGTAAATCTGCACCTGCTAGGAATTTTGAGTATATAATGCCCGCGCAAAAATTTTCCGCCGACCTCAAACCTTCTAGGTTTTTAAAACCTAGAAGGTTTATAAAACCTAGAAGGTTTAGCAACCGGTTTGTCTGAAGAGAGCGCGTGGTTACGATATAAACATAGAACCACAACGAAAAGGAAAAGTAACTCCATGAAAAGCAGCACGCTGGCGATAGTTGATCCCAATTTAGCACCGAGCAATGGCGAGTCTCTGAGCTTAGACGATTGGTTTGCGCGGATAGGACAAAATCGAGATATTCGTGAACAGCGTTTGATTGTCACCGCGTATAAATTAGCCGATCGTCTTTGCGTGGGACGCACCCGCCCGACCGGTGAAGCGGAAATTACACATGTGTTTACAGTGGTCGATACGCTGGCAGAACTCCAAATGGATACCGACACCTTAATCGCCGCCATTCTGCACGAATCTGTGGAAAATGGCGATTTATGCCTTGACGATGTTGTGCAACAATTTGGCAGTTATGCGGCGACTCTGATACGCGGCGTAAACCACATGAGCGTGATTAGTGAACTCAAAGAAGTCTCACTGCATGAGCCCATGTCTCCCGAAGAGCAGGTCGAACAAACGGAAAAGCTGCGGCGCATGATTTTAGCCATGGTCCAAGACGTGCGGGTGATGTTGATCAAACTCGCTGAGCGACTGCATGAAATGCGCATGATGCGTTATTTAACGCCCATTCAGCAACGCCGACTGGCACGCGAAACCTTGGATATATTTTCCCCGCTGGCTAACCGTTTAGGCATCTGGCAAATCAAATGGGAACTTGAAGACCTCGCGCTGCGTTATCTGGAGCCTGATGTCTATCAAAAAATCTCCCGCGACATTAATGAACGCCGCGAAGAACGCGAAGCACATATCCGCAACATGAAAAACCTGCTGCGTGATCTGCTGGTCAAAAACGGCATTCAAGCCGAAGTGTCTGGACGACCCAAACATATCTATAGCATTTATCACAAAATGCGGCGCAAAGAGCAGGATATTCAAGATTTACATGATGTTTTAGCGGTGCGCGTGATTGTCAATTCAGTCGCCGATTGCTACCTTGCTTTGGGCTTAATTCATGCCGCATGTCCGCCCATACCCAAAGAATTTGATGATTACATCGCCTGCCCTAAAGCCAATGATTACCGCTCTTTGCACACGGCAGTCATTGGACCTGAACACAGAACCTTTGAAGTACAAATTCGTACCCAAGAAATGCACTATAATTCTGAACTCGGCGTAGCCTCGCATTGGCGTTACAAAGAAGGTCTTGAACAAGAACAAGTCTTTGAGCGCAAAATACGCTGGCTGCGTCAAGTCCTCACTTGGCAGGAAGAGGAAGGTAATGCTGAAGACTTTATTGAGCGATTCAAATCCGAACTCTTTGAAGACCGCGTCTATGTCTTTACCCCCAAAGGTAAAATTATTGACCTTGAAGCCGGTTCAACGCCGTTGGATTTCTCCTTCCATATACACACCGATTTAGGCTTGCAATGCAAAGCCGCGCTGGTGAATGGGCGCGTCGTTCCCTTAACTTACGTGCTAAAAACCGGCGATCAAGTTGAAATTATTACTGACAAAAAAGCCCAACCCAACCGCCATTGGCTTAATCCGCAGCTTGGCTATGTAAAAACCTTACGCGCTCAAAATCGCATTAAAGCTTGGTTAAAACAACAGGATACGACCAAACATATTGCCGATGGACGGTCTGTTTTAGGGCGCGAATTACACCGCTTAAATATGCGGCACATGGACTTAGAAGCACTCGCAAAAAGCTTTGGCTTCAAAAGTTTAGAAGATTTTTTAGCACATATCGGGCGTGGTGAAACCAACACAGCGCAAATTGCCGAAGTGCTTGCGCCGCATATCCTGCCCCCAGACCGCCTGATGGATTCGCTCTCCTCACGCGGCTTAAAAGCAGGTCCAACGCTTTATAACACTAGCGAAGAAATTCTGCGAAACAGTCGCATCGCTGATTGCTGCAAACCTATTCCCGATGACCCAATCATGGGCTATATCACCACAGACCGCATAGAAATTCACCGCACTGACTGCCAAACCCTGGTCCGCTACCAGACTGAAAATGATGAAGAATGCTTTGTTGAGGTTGAGTGGGAGCCACCAGTCGGCACCATGTACAGCGTTGACATCCATATCAAAGCCGATGACCGTTATGGCTTGCTGCGTGATGTCAGCGGCATACTCACTGAAGAGCGCATTAACATCATTGCCGTGCAAACCGCCACTGACCAAGAACATATAGCCAATATGCGAATGACTGTAGAAATCAAAGATGCCAAACAATTTAGCCGCTCTTTGCAACGTATTGACGGGCTACGCAATGTCATGGAAGTCTGCCGTATCACCCATCCTTAAGCCATTCATAAAACCAATAAAGCGACACAGCACACCATGAACAAGCCCATCTGGCAAGTATTTCCCGATCCCGCAAGCGTCGCTCAAGCTGCCTGTCAACACATTCTGCACGCCGCCGCGCAAGCCATTGCGCAGCGCGGCGCGTTTCGCCTAGTGCTGGCGGGCGGCAGCACCCCCGAACTCACCTATCGGCTACTAGCAAAAGCCCCCGCCGCATGGACTCACTGGCATATTTACTACAGTGACGAGCGTTGCCTGCCGCCACAACATAGCGAGCGTAACAGCCAAAAAGCACAGCAAGCCTGGCTTACGCAAGTCAGCATCCCGACAACACAACACCATGCAATACCCGCAGAAAAGGGAGCAAATATTGCCGCGCAACACTATGCGCAAACTATTCAAACCGCGCTGCCGTTTGACCTAGTGCTGCTCGGCATGGGAGAAGATGGACACACCGCCAGCTTGTTTCCTGAACATAAACTGCAAACACAGCAACTCACCCAAGCCGTGTTTAACGCGCCAAAACCGCCACCCGAACGTGTCAGCTTAAGCCTTAACGCATTGCAACAGTGCGCAGAAATCTTGCTTCTCATTAGCGGCGCGAGTAAGCGCGAAGCTGTCAAGGCTTGGCGGGCGGGCAAAACTTTACCAGTGGCGCAGGTGGCAGCGGCGGCGAATACGCGAGTATTGATTGATGCAGTCGCCAACCTGGGAGTGGCTAATCGTAAGACTTAGCCCTGTAGGGTTCGCGCCTTTGCGTTAAATTTCAAAAATGGAAACAAAAAATACAGCAAGGGGTTTTTTATGAGTACAACAGAAACATCACAACGTACCTTAAGCGATGTGATTGTAGATTATTTGAGTTTGCTGGGCGTGGACTATGTGTTCGGTGTTCCCGGCGGACATATTGGCGGCTTGTATGAAGCCCTGCATCGCAGTGCGCAACGCGGCGGACCGCGAGCGATTTTGACCCGTCACGAATCGGGCGCGGCGTTTATGGCAGCCGGTTATGCACGCGCCAGCGGCAAGCTGGGCGTGTGTTGCGGCACCACCAATCCCGGCACCACCAATTTAATCACCGGCGTAGCAGCGGCAAATGCCGATCAGGATCGGGTATTGGTGTTAAGTGGACAAACGATTTTGCCACAATTTGGGCGTGGCGCGTTTCAAGAATCCTCGCCCGATGTGTTGGACACCAGTGCCATGCTGCATTATTGCACCAACTACAACACGCTGGTGACGCATCCGCAGCAGCTTGAGCCAAAATTGCTCAGTGCCTTGCTGGCCGCCTTAAAACCGCCGTTTGGCGCGGCGCATTTGAGCATTCCCGCCGATATTTACCGCACCGCTTGGACGCAGCCTATCGCGCATCCGCATTTTGTCAAATTGCTGCAAAGCCCACATGCGTTGATGGACGTTTGCGCCGTAGCGCGTTTGTTTGAGCGTCTAGTTGCGATTCGCCAAGCTGGGCAAAAATGCGTGATTTTTGTCGGGCATAATTGTCCAGGCGCGGCAGCCGTCATTATGCAGTTGGCGGAGCGTCTGGATGCCAAGATTATCACCACTCATGCCGGAAAAAATTGGGTCAATCCTTATCATCCGCGTGTTGCTGGCGTGTTTGGCTTTGCCGGTCATGCCAGTGCGCGGGCGGCACTCGAAGACCCCGCAGTGGGTTTAATTATCGCCGCCGGAACGCGCTTAGGGCAGTGGGGCAATGCGTCTTGGGCTGAAGCACTGTTTAATGAAAAAATGGTGCATATTCATCCGCATCCATTTTATTTGCAGCGTTCTTTAGAAGCGCAGTTGCAAATACACGGCGAAGTTAAAGCGGTCTTTGAAAGCCTGCTAGAGAAACTGTCGGCGGTAGCATTGCCGGCTGTTGCGGAAAGCCTCATGCCAACGGTTGCCAAAGGCGAATTTCCGCCGCACATCAGCGTCCAGTGCGCAGCGGAAGCGGAAAATTTTGCCAACCTGCACCCGCAAACCTTAATGCAGCGCATGATGCGCGATTTTCCCGACTCTACGCGCCTGGTCATCGATGCGGGTAACTGCATGGCATGGAGTATTCATTACTTTTTTAATCGACACATTCATTGCTGCGAATACTCGATTGACACGGCTTCCATGGCGTGGGGCGTGGGTGCTGCGGTGGGCATGGCAATGGGCAATCGCACGCTGCCGGTCGCCTGTTTGGTGGGTGATGGTGCCTGGCTGATGAGTTCGCAAGAAATGAGCGTCGCCGTCGCTGAACAGTTGCCGATAGTGTATATCGTACTCAATGACAGCGGCTATAACATGATTATTCAAAACCAACAGCAAAAAAGCGACATTAAAATCGATTTTCCCATTCCTCTAACCCATTTTGCCCTGATTGCGCAGGGTTTAGGCGGTTATGGCGAGGTGATTCATAACTTGACGGATTGGGACGCGCTGGACTTCGCGGAGATTTTGCAGCGCGACGCGCCGACTTTGCTTGATGTGCGGATTGACGGCTCAGTGCTTGCGCCGTTGAAGATGTGTTAAGCATCTGCATTCCCACGCCGAGCGTGGGAATGAGCGCAAAAACCTGACAGGTCTCAAACACCTGTCAGGTTTAGTACGGGAGCGAGATTGGAATGATTATTTGTGACTGGCGTTTTGTACAGCATTGTTCACATTTTCTACGCCTTTTTCAACCCAGCCGGTCAAATCATTGCGGGTTTGGCTCAAAACATCCATCGTCTGACGAGCATTGTCGAGCATTTTTTCGCTAAATTCTTGGGCTAATTTAGCTTGGCTACTGATCACTGTTTGTACGTCTTTGGCATCCTGCATGGTTTCTAATTGTTGACTGACGTTTTCCATATAGGCATTAATCACGCTCATTTGACGCTCAGTCAGTTTAGTCATCACGGTGGTGTTGATTTCGCCCAACTGCTTCATGGCTTCCATCATGTTTTTATTGGCTTCGTTCCACTGTTTCATTACATCATTGGTTTGCATGGTACATCTCCCTATAGGGTTGAAAATAAAAAGTATGTTGATTATAGAACATATTTGTGCATTGCACAAAAAAGTTTCTGCATAGCGAGCTGGCTTAGGAGCGGCTGACTGCCAAGTCAGCCAACGACCGCTTCTCCCTTTCCCCCAGCCAACAAAAAAGCTTCGCTCAGTTGCCAAATCTGCTCGCGTGCCTCGTACAAGCTATGCCCCCCTTCTAGCGCGTGAAAGGCTAAATAGGGGCGACTGGCGCAAAATGCTTGCGTGTCCTGCCAGTCTAAATCCGTATCTTGCCTGCCATGAAATACTAAACCTGGCACCGGACGTTGCAAGTGTTCTTGGGAGGCTTGGTATTGCTTTATATCTTCTAAAAAATGGTAATTGAGTAGGCTATGTTCAGGGCAGCCATAATGAGGCGGCACAGACAACACGCCACTGGCTTGCCACTTTACATGTTGTTGCTGTCCCAAAGAACGCAGCGCGCAATGATAAAAATTAAGGGCTGGAGCAATCAGCAGTAAACGTTTGATTTGTAGGCATTGTTCGGCTAAAAATAAAGCAGTTAAACCGCCCAAACTGGAACCGATGACAGTCACTTCAGGTTCATTTTGAATCAGGGCTTGGGCTTGTTGTAATTGGCGGGTAAGGGTAAGGCTTTGAATATCGGGTAAATTCAGATCAGGGGTGAGTAATTCAAGCTGACGCTCGGCAAAACGCTGTCGAAAAAACGCAGCTTTCGCCGACTGTGGGCTAGAACACCAGCCATGCAGATACAAGTAACGCATTATGAATCCTTACGATAATGAACATGGGTTATGAGTTGTTCACCATCCCAGTGGATTTCACGCCAACCCGGGCGCACATGCTCAACGCCAAACTTTTCCCCCTGCGTAGCGATTTGCAGCATCGTCGAAGGGGTGATGTAAAGTTGCTTACCATCGCGGCTGACGGTTCTTTCCGTATGATAATGACCGCAAAAAATATGCTGAATATTGGGCAATTCTTTGAACAATTGCCAGACTTCTTCACGGTTGCGCAGATAATATTTGCTATCCATAAACTCGCAGCCGCAGTACAAAGGCGGATGATGAATGAACAAGAGTATATTGCCTTGAAGCGCGGCAGATTGTTCACGCAACCACTGCATTTGCGCTTGACTTAAATGGTGAGAACCGGTATCCAAAAATAACAACGGATGATTTTTGAGGCGATACATAAAGCAATATTCATCGGGCAAAGCACTTGAAACCGGCAAGCGCAAATGCTGCTGCATCACCGCAAAACGGTCATGGTTGCCAACCATATACAGCATGGGCGCGGGAAAATCCGCTAATTGCGCCTGCAACCACTGATAAGCTTCTGGCTCGCCCGCATTGACCGCTAAATCGCCCGACAATACCAGTGCGTCCCAAGTTTGCGACTCTAGCCGCTCTAACACACTTAAGAAGTGCGCCCGCACATCCACGCCTTTCGTCAAAGCACCATCAGGTGTAATGTGAATATCGCTAAGTTGCGCAATACGAATACTGTCCATGTCAAAAATCTCCGATAAAACGTGCCGCAAACTGCTCTAATAGATGTCCCTGCGGACTGTTAAGGCTTAAACTGCGTCCTGCCGCTGCATACTCTAAGACTACCTGCAAATCCGCCTTTGGCAAAAAGCCCGCGCCCTTTTCCGCCCATTCCAGCAAACACACCGCTTGACTGTCAAGATAATCGCGCAAACCCAAATACTCCAATTCTTCAGGATCGCCCAAGCGATACAGGTCAAAATGATAAACCAGCGCGATACGTGAGTGCGGCAGTTGATACGGCTCAACCAGCGTATAAGTTGGGCTTTTCACCGTGCCCTGATGCCCCAGTGCCTGCAAAAAACCGCGTACTAGGGTGGTCTTACCCGCGCCCAGATTGCCTTGCAAAAAAATCAACTGGCGCGGCTGAATCAACTGTGCAAGCACGGCACCAGCGCGTTCAGTCGCATGACTATCCGATAAAAACCAAGCCTTCATCAATTAAACAAACTCCAATCAATTCTAAAATCAGCAAACAAAGCCACCGGCGTTGTGTCTTGCAAAGCAAACATCTGCGCTTGTGCATAGTTGCCTGGCTCATTCAACACATAGATCATGCCCCATTTTTCCAGCGGATGAATTAACCAATATTCTTTCACGCCATGTTTTTCATACAAACTGCGTTTACTATCCATATCTCTTAAAGCAGTAGCAGGAGAAAGAATTTCAATAATCCAATCTGGCGCACCACGACACCCCTTATCATCTAATTTCTGCTCATCACACACCACCAGTACATCAGGCTTCACTACCGTATCCACTTGTTCATCATTTTCATTAGCCTGCGGCAAACGCACATCAAAGGGTGCGACATAGCCTTTACACGGTTTGTCTTTTAAGTAATTTCTAATTTGTCCGGCTAATTC
>CAZOSP010000127.1:0-9453 GCA_964582525.1 uncultured Thiomargarita sp.
GCCGTTCCTATTGATCTGGCAAATGCACAAGTTATTTAATTCCCATTCCTAAGTCACTCAGATGACGCGGTTACTGCTTTTTGCTGCGTAATATTAGCTAGGGGATGGGCTTCAATAATACCTGAAACTCAAACCTTCTAGGTTTTGAAAACCCAGAAGGTTTATGCCCGCGGACTTTCGGGCATGAGTCACGCTTCACAGCCCATCCCTAAACTTTGCAGGTCTTCAAGACTTGCAAGGTTTTTTATCTCTTTGAGAGAAGATGCTTCAATCAAACGTCAACAAGTCTCCCAGTTTTTGCAATTCCCAACCCATCCGTTTGTGCAAATCACTACTAAAATAAATACCCGGCAAGGTCGTCACCAACCCTGCCAGGGTGGTTAATAGGGCTTGCGAGATACCTGCTGCTAGGTTGCGAGGGTTTGCCTCAACAACATTCAGCACCGTAAATACGCTGATCATACCCGTCACCGTTCCCAGTAAGCCTAATAGCAACAAAATCTGTGGCAACACGCGCAACAAGCACAAATATTTTTGCAAATAATGACGCGCCTCGCCCAACAAGCCATTGCGAATGCGGTGTGCGTACCAAGAACCGTGTTCAGTACGCGCTAACCAGCGACTTTGAGCCTGCTGACTGAAACGCGGATATTGCCACAATAAACAATAATAACGCTCTAAAATCAACAACCACATCAAGCAAGACAGTGCCGCAATGCCGTACAAAATCGTGCCGCCTTGCTGCAAAAAAGCCCCTAGTTGTTGTAAAAAAATATAAAAAAACGGGTGCGTTATAAAATCCATAGCCTGCCATCAAATTGTCAACATTCATGCACAGATAAAAAGAAATCTTGCTAAAATGCCTTCTTAAAACCATTATGCTGCATTGCAGCACCTAATCAATTGTTTCATAATCTTACCTATTGATGCTACTCGTTGCACCGCCTGCTATGCGACATTAGGTCCTCACCTTACGCGGGAAAAATTTTGGATAACGAAAAATCAATGAGTTACGTTTTAGCGTGATCGCGTAACTTATTGATTCTTTGTTCGCGAGAACTTTCTCTGCGTAACGTGAGTGAGGTCATTATGTAGCCGCAAGACTGCTCAGGTAGCCTGTGGGCTGAAAGCCTATACCGCACCGCGGACGGTTGCGATAGCGCATCAATATTTAAGTGTTATTGAGTGTTTACCAGGAAGCGAGGAAACTGTGTTATGCAACATACTCTGCTAAAAAGCAAACTGCATCGAGCCTGTGTGACTCATGCAGAACTAGACTACGAGGGTTCTTGTGCGATTGATATTCATCTAATGCGTTTAGCCAATATCTATCCTTACGAACAAATTCACATTTACAACGTCACCAATGGCGAGCGTTTTATTACCTATGCGATTGAGGCAGAACAGGGTTCTCGGATTATTTCAGTCAATGGTGCGGCAGCGCACAAAGCCAGCCCCGGTGATCGCGTTATTATCTGCACCTACTGCGCGATGAACCAACAAGAAATCAGCGTTTTCAAACCATCGCTGATTTACTGTGACGAATTTAATCATGTCACCGGTTCGAGTAACGCGATTGCCGTGCAAGCGGCTTAAGGGAATATGGCATTGAAACGCCGCTCCTTTAAGGATTGCCAGTCTTAGCTCTCGTAATCTCTCAGTGCTGACGGTGACGGTCGATCATGAAAGCTGACAGGTTTTTGCAAACCTGTCAGGTTGAGACAATAGCACTACCGCTGCATCACCCATGCACCAAACCGCGTAACGTGAGTTAAGTAAAGTAGTCAGAGTGTGGTAGGAATCGCTGATTTGTCATTGCTTATTTTGGTGCGTAAAGCTGATGTCTCTTGCCGTCAATTTTTCGCATGACTGAGTTTTAAGGCGTTCATCTCGCGGGGCAAGCTTTGAAAGTTTGATCCGCATGTTTTGAGAGGTTGCCTAAAGAATTAATTTGGCTGCAAATTTCAACACGCCGCCAGCTATTTGCGCGATTTTTTGCCCACTTTGGTAAGCGGTGACTGCCTGATTTAAGCCCTCTATTGCCGCTCGCGCCTCTGTTTCGCTGATAGCAGAATTTGTCACCGACGCACAAGAAGCACGTTGCAAAGCCTCCATTAAAGCGGCTGAAGAGGCATTATTAGCCCCCATGTACGCATCTAATTGTGCTTGTAATTCAATAATTTGTTTGCCTTGCACGGTGACCAATTTGAGTAATTGCTGAGTCACTGCCCAATTAGGATCGTGAGCGGGTGCTGCACCCTCTAAGGCATTTTCAAAAGTAGCGATTTGTTCTGCGGTTAAGCTCATAGCAATATTTCCTGTGTTTGGCTGTTGCGAAGAAGATGATGCTTGCGTTGTTTGGGTTGTTTTATTTTGTGCAGTTTTTACGGCTTGCGGTTTAGCGGCTGATTTAGCGGCGGGCGGCGGCGCGGCTTGTCGCCCACCTAACCAATCCCAAAAACGATTGAATAAAGACATGTCTAACGCTCCTTAAAAAAGTTCAAAAATGGCATGCGCTCCGTGCAGGAGCATACTGATAGCTGAATCGCGCTGCTGCGGGTCTTCAATATATTGACTACCCACGGCTTGCAAAACACTATTAACATCTTGTTGATCGATACTGCGCACGGTATTTTTCAGGTCGATCTCGCTTTGTGCGTAGCTGACAATCACTTGACTGTGTGCCAATGCCATATCCAGTTCTTTATTGATTTCGTTTTTTAAGCCCGCCAGCAAGATTTCTGCGCCAGCAATGGTGCTGCGAATATGCTGCAATTTTGGATCGTAAAGGCTTAAACGACGTTCAGCTTCTTCGTAAAAAGTGGTTTCTGCACCTGTTTCATTAGTGCGGCGCAATTCTGCTAAGGTTTTGACTAATTCATGGGCTTTTTCAGGCGTAAAGGAAGGATTTGTGATCGCGCTGTAAACCCAGCCTTCACGGATTTTTAAGCGATGCAGTTCAGTGTCCCCAATACCGCGAGCCAATGCCGATTTAACATGCTGATAACGCTGTATAAATTTAGATTTTCGTCCGATAAAAGTCTGTGCTGCTTGGGTAAAAGCCTGTTCCCAATTATCCGCTTTGGGGGGCAAGGGCGCAGGTCCTACTACCGCAATCAATTCTGCTTCAACTTTACCTAAATGCTGAAAAATCAAAGAGTCTCCACTGGCTTTTAGCAAGGGTTCATGCAGGCTTAATAAAACCTGCACGTTTTTAGATAAAGCAGCAATGTTGTGCTGATTTTGATCGGCTACCGGCTTGACGGCATTAGCGGGTGCAGAACAAGCTTGTAGATTAACTAATAGACCGACAATAAGCAGATAAAAAATAGGCAGTTGTGGAAATTTCATGGAAGTATCCTTGTCTGTTGCAATGGGGAGAGGATGCTAGACTAAAGCGAGCAGTGTGACAAGTCCTAGCTTACGCAAGGCTAAACAGGCAGTGCTTTTCTTGCGCTGTTCAACAAGAAAGGTTTGGATGAGCAGCGAATTGCCAGTCGTTTGAGTGCGTAACGTGAGTCATTAAATCTATGAAGCAAACCTGACAGGTCTTGAAGACCGGTCAGGTTTTTGGAAATTATTTATCTGAAGCGCTATATTTCGGGAGTGGGGCTGAGCGGTTACTCTAAATGAAGGTATTGCTGCTAACTCACGCGCTTAATGATTAATAGGGTAATATCATCAATAAAGGCTTTTTCTCCGGCAAAATGGTGTACGTCATTAATCACCGCATCCTGTATATCTGTCGCCGATGCCTGCCAATATTGCGCTACCACATCGCTTAAACGCTGCACGCCATAGAGTTCGTTGCGCATATTGCGGGCTTCGGTAATGCCGTCTGTGTAAAGCACTAGGCTGTCGCCAATGTTGAGATAAACATCTGAACAGGCAACAAATTCTTGAATATCCGGCACAAGACCTATCATAAAACCATAATCACAGGTGTCGATACATTCGATTCTACCACCCGTCCGTGCAATCAAAATATCTTCGTGCTGCCCGGTAAAACGTAACCGTCCTTGTTGATAATCGAGTAGCGACAGGGTGAGATTTTTATCCGATGCCATGCGCTGGACATTGCCAAAAATGGTGCTGTTGACCACCTGGATAAAGCTTTCTGCATCAGTCACGTTGTTCATCAGCAGGGTGCGCACGGCAGTTTGCACCATGAGCATCACCACACCGCTTTCCAAACCATGTCCGGTCACATCGCCTATACCGATTTTGATGCGCCCGTCGTGGTGCAGCACATCGTAATAATCACCGCCGACTTCATCGGCGGGCAACATGTATCCGGCAATATCCAGTTCTTTAATTGCCTGCAATTCGCTGGGTTTAGGCAGCACCATCTGCTGAATTTTGCGCGTGACCTCAAGCTCCGCGCCCATGCGCCGATTTTCCTCATGCAGGCGGCGGTTCAGTGACAAAATCTCCTGATCGCGCTTTTCAATGCCGCATAACATATTATTGAAACCATCAATTAACTCGCCTAACTCATCAGCACTGCGCTTTTCTGCACGTAGGCTATAGTCCTCATGCAGGCTGACCGCTTTCATGGTATCGCGTATATGAAACACAGGTTCAGTAATGGTCCCCTGTAAGCTACGCCCCAACAAGGTCGCAATCAACAAACCCAGACCCATGACACCAAGCATAGACACGCTATACCAAAATAAACGCTGATAAAATTCACCTAAATCTGCTTGAATAAGCAAACTCCCCAGAAACAGATTGTCGTGATAAATGAGCTTGACACTGTAAGCGTAAGCTTGCCGAGGATGAAAACTAAAGTTTTTTATCACTTTGGGTGCTTCGTTTTCAGTGGTATATTGAATTAAATGCGCTTGATCAAGGTCTTTAATGTGTTGCAACTGATTTAAGACGGGCACATCGGTACGGTAATATTGTCCAAAAGGTTTGCCGTCGCGGGTGAAGACGTGTGCCATAGTGATATTTGGACGCGCACGTAGCGAGCGCAGCACTTCATTAACCGCACCCGCATCTAAAAAAGAGAGACCCACATTGCTATTAGTTGCCACCATATCCGCTAAAGAAATTAAATCTTGTTTAAGCGTTTCTTGTAATTGTATGCGCTCAGTAGCCAGTAAAATGCTTCCCACTAACACTAATAAAACAAGATTAATGATAAGGATGATAAGAGTCAGTTTGTTTTTAATTGATAAAGCATTTTGAAATAAAGCTTTCATGGAGATTTCTCTGTGTTAGCAATGACATTGTCATTTAGAAGAAAATATTTTCCGATAATGTCTATTATTGGCAGGAATGTGAGGCGTTGTTGGTGGAAGTGGAAAAGAAGGTCGAGAATCTCTTGACGCATCTGGCGGTGCCGGAGAATGTAGCGACACGACGCAATGGGAATGGGTAAAATCCGTTGTGATTTTGCGCAAGAAACCAGTTTATGAACGGATTTTACTCAGACTATACTGCTGGCGGTAAACTTTTCCGATTTTGGAGTGCTAGGTCCGTAGATCGGCAGGTCAAGTGTCCTGCATCGAAAATCCGAAAATGTCACCGCACAACGTATACAGCGTTTGTTTATTTGTTAGCGCGATTGTTGATTAAGTCATCTACTACAGAAGGATCGGCTAGCGTTGAGGTGTCGCCTAATGCGCTGGTTTCATTCGCGGCAATTTTGCGCAGAATACGACGCATAATTTTACCGGAACGGGTTTTGGGTAGTCCCGGCGCCCATTGGATCACGTCGGGGCTGGCAATGGGTCCGATTTCATGGCGCACAATCGCGACCAGTTCTTTTTTCAGCGCGTCTGTTGGCTCAATGCCTGCCATCAGCGTGACGTAGGCGTAAATACCTTGTCCTTTGATGTCGTGCGGATAGCCGACAACGGCGGCTTCGGCGACTTTTTCGTGCAGCACTAGCGCGGATTCCACTTCTGCCGTTCCCATGCGATGACCTGAGACGTTGATGACGTCATCGACGCGCCCGGTAATCCAGTAGTAGCCATCTTCGTCGCGTCGCGCACCGTCGCCGCTGAAATAATAGCCGGGATAGTTGCTGAAATAGGTTTGATGGAAACGTTCGTGATCGCCATAGACAGTGCGCATTTGTGACGGCCAAGGACGGGTGATGACGAGGTTGCCTTCGGCGGGATTGCCTTCAAGTAAATTGCCTTCGTTATCGACTAAGGCGGGAACGATGCCAAAGAAGGGACGGGTCGCGGAGCCGGGTTTGAGCGCGGTGGCACCGGGCAGCGGGGTGATTAAAATGCCACCGGTTTCAGTTTGCCACCAAGTATCTACAATCGGGCATTTTTCTTTGCCAACCACGCGGTGATACCATTCCCAAGCTTCGGGGTTAATCGGCTCGCCCACGCTGCCGAGCAAGCGCAAGCTGCTAAGATCATGTTTATTGACGAATTCTTCGCCTTGTCCCATGAGCGAGCGGATTGCGGTCGGCGCGGTGTAGAAAATATTAACTTTATGCTTTTCACAGACTTGCCAAAAACGTCCGGCATCGGGATAGGTGGGTACGCCTTCAAACATGAGGGTGATCGCGCCGTTGCCCAGCGGACCATAGATGATGTAGCTGTGTCCGGTGACCCAGCCTACATCGGCGGTACACCAATACACATCGCCGTCGTGGTAGTCGAAGATGTATTTGTGAGTCATTGCGGTGTAGAGCGCGTAACCGCCGGTGCTGTGGAGTACGCCTTTGGGTTTGCCGGTGGAGCCGGAGGTGTAGAGAATAAACAAGGGGTCTTCTGCGTCCATTGCTTCGGCGGGGCAGTCGGCAGAAACGGCGGCGATGGCTTCGCTGTATTTCACATCGCGTCCTTCGGTCGTCGCCACTTCGCCGCCGGTGCGTTCGACGACAAACACCGTATGTACGCCGGGGCATGATTCTAAGGCTTTATCGACATTGCCTTTTAGGGCGACTTTGCGTGAGCCGCGCAAGCCTTGATCGGCGGTGATCACCACTTGGCAATCGGAATCGTTAATGCGGTCTTTTAATGCGTCGGGGGAGAAGCCGCCGAACACAATAGAATGTACTGCGCCGATTCGCGCACAAGCCAGCATAGACACTGCGGCTTCGGGAATCATGGGCAGATAAATACACACGCGGTCGCCTTTTTTTACGCCTTTGGCTTTGAGCGCATTGGCAAAACGGCAGACTTCTTGGTGTAATGCGTTGTAAGTGATGTGTTTGGATTCATTGGGATCGTCGCCTTCCCAAATAATCGCGGTTTGTTCGCCGCGGGTTGCTAAGTGACGATCTAAGCAGTTGTAAGCAATATTCAGCGTGCCGCCTTCAAACCAGCGAATATGTGCCGTGTTGTAGTCCCAGTCCCATACCTTGTCCCATTTTTTGAACCAGGTGACAAAGGTTTCAGCCTGTTCTGCCCAGAAGCCTTCCGGATCATCCACCGAACGCTGATACATTTCTTCATACTGTGCTGCGTCAATATGTGCGTGAGCCGCGACATCGGCAGGTACATCATAGACTTTAATGTCAGACATATAAAAACTCCTCGTTATTTCCTATTTTTCTAAGGAATGACCACAAAACAATGCCAGAAAGTACTACACAGGCGTAAACTTTCTAGGTTTTCAAAGCCTAGAAGGTTTGAGTTTCGGGTACTATCGAATGCCCATCCCTAAGTGGTTCTTAAATTCCACGCTGACACAGTGCGGAATCGCAAAGTGTTTTAGTGTTTCACAGGGTTTTTTTAAAGACAAGATACTCTCAAACTTAAATTCGTTAATGTTGACTATATTTTTTATGATTTTGTTCTGCCTGTTGCGCCACCAGTGCCGCACTCTGCTCATCGAGAATATGCACCAAGCCATTGCTCATGCCGCGCAATAAGCTGTGCAGTAGTAGCAAAGGAATGGCGACCAGCAGCCCTAGTTCGGTGGTGACGAGCGCCTCAGAAATGCCCCCCGACATGATTTTTGGATCGCCTGCGCCTTGTAGCGTAATGGCTTGAAAAGTATGAATAATGCCGGTTACTGTACCGAGCAAACCGAGCAAGGGGGCGATGGCGGCAAATACTGCCAGCGTACTTAAGCCACGTTTTAGGCTGGGTATTTCGCGCAAAATCGCCTCATCCAGCTTGAGTTCTAGGCTTTCCGTGTCGCGCTCGGGTTGTGCGTGATACACAGCTAAGACCCGCCCTAGCGGATTTTTCATGGGTTTTTCGGGTTGCCGTAATTGCTTGCGCATCCCGCGCCGCAGCCACCACAAAACCAGCAAACGCTCTATCACTAATAATAAACTCAACGCTGCCAAAGCGAGAATAATGTAGGACACCGCGCCGCCTTGTTGCACTCGTTCAAGCCAGTTGGGGGTTTGTTCTAATAAATCTAGCACCTCGCCACGTGACGGGTCAACCACATGGCTGGCAACCTTAGTGTGGGTTTCTGCGGGCATGAAGCTGAATGACCAAGGTGGGGTGGGTTGTTGTGGCAATAGCATCAATTTGCCCGTATCCGGCAAATAGCGTAAAAACGCGCCGTCGGCGGTGGCGTTAAAGCTGCCTACGCGCAGCACTTCGCGCTGCGCTTCTTGTCCGTCTGCGGTGATTAAAGCGGCTTGAAAACGCTGAATTTCGCTATTGGCAACCATGTCCTCTAGCATGAGATGCCAGAGCTGTTTGATTTGCGCCAGACTTAAGGTTTCTTGGCTGTCGGATAGGGCTTGTAATTGCGCAGTTCGTTCGGGTTTTTCCGCGCTGATTAAAGAATGATGAAAACGCGCCTGTATATCGCGGGCAAGCTGGCGCGATTGCTTAAAAATGCTGTGTAAGTCTTGGCTTGCGCTGCCGAGTTCGGCGCGCTGTTGGAGAATCTGCTGATTGTTGTCTTGCAGTTGTTCTTGCAGGGTGTGATTTTTGGCTTCTAATTGTTCAAGGGTTTGCTGGGCTTGTTGTAACAGCATCGCTTGTTGTTCGCGTTTGGCTTTAAACTCGTTAATGCGTTGAATATTAAGCTGTTGTTCTTGTAATTTGTCTTGTTTAACCGCGTCTAAAAGCTGTTGCAGGGTGTCGATTTCTGCGGCGTGAAGTGGGACTGAAAAAAACCCGACAAGCAGGCATAGATAACAATATTTACTGAAAGGCATAGTTCTGTCACTCGTAAAACCTGCGGATCGAGCCTGAAGAGCTTGCCCCGCAGGTTTTTCAATATCTGCTGAACGCTGATTAAATTGGTGTGCATCTGCGGTTATGCAGCTATAGCTAAGGTATGTTATTTGTAGTTTTTGGATGCTGCCAAACTTATAACGCTGAAAACGCTGAAAAAGTCCGTAACCCATTGATTTTAGGTAGAGCGTATTTGCATAAGTGATTGATTTTATTGTTATAAGTAAAAAAGTTTTTCGGCGTTTTCAGTAGCAAAAATTTTCGCAAGTCTGTTAATGACTGATGTACGCATCAGAAATACTGCGGCGTGAAATCCTGTGGATTTAATACATCC
>CAZOSP010000128.1:0-9413 GCA_964582525.1 uncultured Thiomargarita sp.
CTGCCCATTCGCTGAGTAAGCGTTCCAATCCGTCTTCTAGGCTACCGCTGGCAAGAATTTGATGACGAATTTCGCCAACTAACAGGTTATTAAGATACAGCTTGGCACGATAGGCAATGCCTTCCATGATGATGTTTACCGCCCGCGTCACATCTTCGCGCATGGCTTGCGCTGGCTCGACATTGGTGTACAAACAATAATAATCGCCTTGCTGGTTCAAGTAATCCATCAAGGTTAGCAAAGTGGTGGTTTTACCCGTTTGGCGCGGGGCGTGGAGGATGAAATAGCGTTTTTGCGCAATTAAATCTTCCAATTCGGCTAAATCCAAGCGTTCTAAGGGCGGCAAAGAATAATGATCTGCCTCAACATTGGGTCCGGCGTTATTAAAAAAACGTTCTTGCATGGTGATTTTCCTGTTAAATTTGTAGGGTTGCGGTCTGTAGCATGACGGCCAGCGATGCTGGCAAGGCATGAGTTCCCAAGCGGTGCTTGGGAACTAGAAAAAACCACTCAGAAACATCTAAGTGGTTTTTACTTTGCCTTGTTAACGATTGAACTAAGCGGCTGCGCGGTAGCAGTCGGCTTGAGTGATTTGTTAAAAGCAGGCTTGTTTGGTAAATTATCATTTTACAGCCCATGCTTAACAAACCTACTTGGTTGTTGGTTGTTGTTTTTAGTTTCTTAGTCGATCAAACAAAATCAATTGAGTTTGACCTCATTGATTCTTTTTTCATGATTATTTATTGCCTTGAGCTTCTTTTCTTTTTTGTTCATATCCATCGTATGATTTACTGTTATTTTCTATGCATTCATCATATTGAGATGGCGGCACTGTAGCACACTCATTTCTGTTACCTGTTTGAATGCCTTCATAAAGTCCTCTATATGAGCAGCCAGAAAAAATTAACATCATCATTAAAATACTGAAAACTCCGAAATAGCCTGTTAATGTCATGTATTTTACTCCTGTATTTGGTGGTTGTGAGTTAGTGATTGCAGCTCAGTATAATAGCGGTATCGTTTTTCGGCTTCGCTGCTGGGTGTCATTATACTGTAATAGATTGTTTTCAAATATAATTTATTGCAACACAAATTCCTAGAGAGCCCAAAAACAGAGACAGGCAGGCGGTGATGATTTCCGCCCGTTCATATGCCGACTTGCTGCGACAGTCTTCAATTTCCCGCATCCAGGTGAATAAGTCCGGGAAAAAATGCTTGATTGTTCGGTGCATGTGATAGGCGACACTACGCATCTGCTCTTGGCACTGTCGATTACGCGCCTTTTGCTTTTGACGGTGGGCGGCTTTTAGCCGCGCTTGTTTTTTTGTTGGCGTCGGATACTTGCTTTGGAATGCTTTTTCATGAGCGGCTCCTAATCATTACATTAAAAAGCTTCTATGCTATGAAATTATTTGTCATAAGTATAGTGCCGCACGTTTGGAATAGCCGGAAAAATATTTTTGAGAGTAAACCTTAGTTCATTGATATTTAAGCTTTTAGTGCGAGACTCGGAATTACTGCTGAGAGTCGGGTCGCGGCTCCAGGCAGGGTAGCGAAGGCACTCTGAATAGTGTCTTCTGTACGCCAGAAAAACGCGGCTTCTAAGTACGCAGGAGCTTGATAATGCGTGATTTTTTGTTTTAGCCAGCGCAAAGCTGTAGCGGCTACTAGCGAATCGTGTGTCACAAATACATGAATACCCGGTTCATCACCCGCTATATCTAGCATGTGGCGCACGAGCGCATGTGCGGCAACCGCTGGATTTGCCATGCCCGGCATGAGGTCAGTGCGATTAATTAACCACTGCATCATGTATTCATGCCCGTATGCTTGCCAACACTGTGCTGCTTGCTGCGCATCTACAACAAATACGCCCGGATCACCTAAGTGTTGATCGGGATTAATGTTAAGCGCAACACCGCTGCCTTTTCTTAACGCTGCTGCGGTTTGCATACAGCGCGCTAAAGGGCTGGAATGCAGGGTTTGGAGCCGCGTCCCTAACAACTGACCTAGCTCAATCGCAAGCTGTACGCCGGCGGGTAGGAGCGGCACATGATAGCCGATACCATCAGGCGGCAAAGCTCCGCGTACTGAATGTCGTAATAACATGGTCACTGGGCGATCTAGTGGGGTGTGTTGTAGCCAATACAAAGTGCTTGCAGGTATGCGCCATAGGCTCTCCTGAGTCATTGCCCCGCCCCCGCTATCCCCACGATCACATCAGGCAGCGCATGGAGTTTGCACACATGGGAAAGGCTAAAATCTGCTTGCGTCAACAGGTGTTCGTACTCTGCCAAACGGCGTTCTTGCCCACCGGTTACCATCAATAAATGTAAATCGCACAAGCCGCCAGCAGCATTGTTGTCTGGCAACAACATTTCGATAATCACTATTTTTCCACCCAGGCTTAACGCGGCTCGCGCACGTTGCAGAATGCGCAACGCATCGGCATCATCCCAGTCGTGCAGCACTCGCGCTAAAATCACCACAGCGGCTTGGCTTTGCCAATCTGCAAACAGATCGTTGGGTAGATAATGAAGTGCTTGATGGTGTGGCATGTGTGCTTTTGCTTGGGCGATGACTTCGGGACGTTCTAGCACAGTGACAGACAGGTTCGGGTAAGCGTGTAACAAGGCTTGGGCTAAAGCCCCCAAACCGCCGCCAGCATCAAGGACGGTTTCGTCGCCACACAAATTTAACGCAGTCGGCACTTGGGCGTAATCATGTTGGGCGTAGCTCAATAGCATTTGATGATGCCGCTCGCGGCGTTGTTCATCTTGCGCGACATCGACAAACACACTGGGTTTTTGCCAACTGCCCTCTTGTTTTAAGGCTTGTGGCAAAGCCGTCCACATCTGTGCAAATGCACCGGCATATTCTTGTGCCGCACCTGCCAGCGTCTGCGGATGAGTGCTGCGTAAATACTGACCGCGCTCGGTACAATGCCATTGTTCTAGTTGGTTTTCGATTAAAGCCAATTCGGCTAAAGCGCGTAACAAGCGCTGACTGTGTTCTATACTTAAATGACAATGGTTGGCAATGCAGGCGGTGCTGGCGGGTAACTGCTCGAATACGCCTAATTCTACCCCGGCGGCGATGGTTTGAGTGCGCCAAAAGCCGACCATATCGGCTGACAGTTGGGCAAATTCACTGCGCAAGGCGGGTCTGAGTTTAACCAAGGTTTTGCCGCTTTCATCAATGACCTCCAACGCACCATTGACACATTCTACCCGCGCTTGCCCGTTGTAAAACGGTTCAACGGCGGCAAAACGCCGGGTGTAAATTGGCTTGCCGTGTTGGTTGATGTGTAGCCAGCCAGCTTCATCTCTGGCACGGGCAAAGCCTTTGTGAAACACGTCTAAATCGAGAAACCAGACATCATGCAGACATTCGCCTTGACTGTTGATGTGGGTGGAATAGCCATTTTTAGCTTGCACCACTGCAATGCCACCGCGAAAGTCGCCGACATAGTGCCAGCGTTGTGGGTAAGCGGCGTTGCCAGCGGGCAAGATGTGCCAATAGTCTCCGTCGGCATTGCGCACACTGCAATAGCCGTCCTGAAAATTGCCGCACCAGGCATAAGTGTGTGAATAAACCGCCGCACCTGTCGCATCAATGTGCTGCCAACCCGCCGCCGTGACAACGCTGGCTAAACCTTCATAAAAGCCAAAAGTGCGCTGAAACCGCGCTGCATACGCGGCTTGTCCATCTGCTTGAATGTGCCAAGCTTGCTCACCAAGCCGCACGGCGGCAAGTCCGGGCGGGTGGAAAGCCAGCACTTCGGTGAAGCGTTGGCGGTAGGCAGGGGTGTTGTTGTGTTGGTGATGGCTGTGATCGGCGGCGACTTGTAAATCTTGCCAGTTCATGGTTTACGCCTCACGCGGTTTACGCATATTGCAAGCAATACACAAAGGTTGTTGCTGATAATTTTCTCGCAATAATTGATAGGCTTGGCTATGCCAAATCTCGGCTAAACTGCGCTCATGTAAATTGCCAAAATCGCCCAAGCTGCGCCGCTGTGCATCAGGCGCACAGCAGGGGTCAAAACGCCCTTCAGTATTGACCCAAGCCTCTTGCCCTAAAAACGGACATTCGCCCGTAGGCATTAGGTTTTGTGTGGCTTGAGCTTCTAATGGATAAATGTTTTCCAGTAAGACTTGGTGGCCGTTTGGCAAAAGATGGGTATCCGCCATTGCTTGTGCCTGTTTAACGGTGTGATTCCAACGCGCAATAGACTCGGCATTACGTCGCATGGACAAGGGTTGAATCGCCGGAAAATGCGCCCACAGATGATGCCCTTTGACCCTTTCTACGCCAAGCTGCGCGGCGAGTTTGATGATGTCGGGCAGTTCGGCTAGATTGGTTTCTAAAAAAGTCAGTTGAAAGGTGATGCGGCAATAATTGCCGCCTTGTGCTGCGTGTGCATCGCGCACTTGGATGAAGTGTTTGAGGTTGTTTAAGGCTTTGTTCCAGCGGGCACCTCGCATGATTTTTTCTTGCGTTGCTGCCGTTGCGCCATTCCAGGAAAATTTAACATCGGAAGTGACCGGCACAATGCGTTGCGCCCAATATGCCACGCCGCCTTTGCCATTGCGCTGAGGGAAACTGCCGTTGGTGGTGAGATTGAGCTTCACTTGATAGCGCTGGCAAAGCTCTAAAATGCGTTCAAAATCATTGTATAACAGCGGTTCTCCCATAGTCGATGGAATCACTTCTCGTAACCCTAAAGGGGCGGCTTCGGCGATAATTTTTTCAATCAAGGCAATCGGCATTCGGCGTTTTTGGTGCTGCTGGGCGCGGCGGTTTGGATTGTGTGCTGAGTGTTCTTCACACATGACGCAGCGAAAATTACAATCATCAGGATTGGTATCAAAAGTCATTCGCCAAGGAAAGTGCGTCTTAGTCATGTTGCAAGCCTTTTGACAACAGCTCGCGGTAAATCGCTTCAATCGCCTGCACATGCGTGTTCAAGTCGGGAATATTGCTGTCTTCGCTGAGTACATAACCGCGCTGCCCAAGCTGTCGCGCTAAGCCAGGATCATCAACAAAACGCTGCATTTGCGCTGCCATGTCGTCGGCATTGCGATGTTCAAAACACAACCCATTGACTTGATGATGGATATATTCAGCCATGCCGCCCGCGTTAGCCGTAATCACCGGCACCCGCGCTTGCAAGGCTTCATGAATCACCAGCGGCGAATTTTCTACCCACACCGATGGCACAACGATGGCATCAACATGATTAAACACCTCTTGCACAATGTCCTGATTACGGTATTCGCCACGCCATTCAATGTGCGCCGCTGTGGTGACGGTTTGGGCTAAGGCTCGCAAGGCTTGTGTCTCTTGTCCATGCGTTCGACCCCAAATGCGCAATTTAGCTGCGCCGTTAAGCTGTCCAAAGGCTTGAATCAATTGATGAATCCCTTTGGCAGGGATATGCGTACCGATATAACCGAAGGTAAACGCTTGAGCCGTCACCCGCTGGCGACCTTGCAAACGACTGACAGCAAAACCGTAATCCAGATAACGCAGTTTGTGTTCGGGCAAGCCAAAATCATCCCGATAACGCTGGTACAGATAACGCGCTGGTGCGATAAACACATCGACTAATTCCACGATTTCGCGCACATGCGCCATGCGTCTCGCCACCCAATCTGTCCAATAAGCCACATCTTGTGCATATTCGTCTTCTGCCCCAGAAAAATACCGCGCATAACACCGCTCGGCACATTTACGGTCTACTTGCCCATCACAGGCTGCCCATAGATCACGGGGGTTTTCTGGAAACATCTGCATAAACTGCCCACGCGGACACATCAGCCAATAGTCATGTAGCGTATAAACCATCGGGATATGTCGTTGTGCCACTTGTTTGACTAATGCCGTGGATAAATGATTGAGATGTCCAATATGCACCACATCAGGCTTTAAGATTTCCAGCAATTCGGCAAAACGCTGATCCACTGCTGTGTGGCGATAGCGATCTTTATAGTTGGGTAAATTGATGATGTGTAGCTTAATCTGTGGTTGATCGGCATCCAGTTCTTCGCGCAGGCAATAATCTGGCGCGAAGGGGTTTTCTTCGCGGCTAAAGACATGTACTTCATGCTGTTGTGCCAAGCCGTGACTGAGGGTTTGTGTATAAATTTCAGAACCCGCGTTATAGCGCATCGGATACCCGTGAATGACTTGCAAAATCTTCATGCAGCGACCTCCCGGCTGATATTGAACTCACCCGTAAAGTCAGCAATGAGTTGTTGCAAACCCTGCTCAATGGATACTTGCGCCGACCAATTTAGCAGGTTTTTAGCGCGGCTTGGATTGCCGTAAAATTTCGCCACATCAAACTCCCGCTCGCGTGCCTCATGAATGCATGAACTGCCTCGCCCTAATTGATTTGCCAGTGTCGCCAACTGCCCCAAAGTCGTTGCCTTACCCGTCAACAAATGAATGGGCGGCAGATCACGTACTCCCGCCTGCAAGCGTTGCACAAGTGCCAAAATGCCACGCGCCGTATCGCTGACATGGGTAAAATCAAAGGTATGTTCCCAACCCTCTACCCGCATCGCATCTCCTGTCGCCGCCGCTCGCGCAAAAGCCGGTACCACGCGATCAGCATGATCGCGGGTGCTGCCATACACATTGGATAAGCGCACAATCGCAGTCTGCAACCCCTGCTGACGCGCCGCTAACAGCGCATTCTCGGCATCGCGTTTGGCATAAGCATAAACATTCATCGGCTGTAATGGCATGTCTTCATGCACAGGCAAACGTGCCGGTTGTCCATAGACTTCACGGCTACTGGAAAAAATCACCCACGGCGGATTGGTTTGCGCTTGCGCGACTTGTAGCACATTTTGTACACCTTGATAATTCGTCAAACGACACAGTGCTGGGTCTTGTTCACCCCAAATCACCCGCGATACAGCAGCGAGATTAATCACCCCGACACAGGTCTGCATCGCCTGACGCAAGCTGTCTATTTGAGTAATATCGCCGTAGTTTGTGTGCGTTTGTGGGTAGGCTTTGTCGAAAGGAATAACTTGGAAATGCTGCTGAGATAACAGCGGAGATAAGGCACGACCAATCAAACCTGCCGAACCAGTCATCAGAATTTTAGGCATTATTTTAGGCATTAAGATACTTCTTTATGTGGCGGATACGACGCGAAAAGATGCGCCTTAATCCGCCCTTCCTTAACTTAATAACAGTGCAGAGCGTGGGAACGAAAAAACCGGGCAAGTTTGCGAATTTATCAAGGGCAAGAATCGGAAGAAACCTGGTATTTAAGCCCATGCTGGATTCTGCCATACCGTCTGTTCATATAGTCCTCAACCAGTTGAGCGCACTGTGCCTGGGCATTTTGTTGGTCTTCCGTTGCACGGATTGCCCAGCATTGCAGCAAATCATTCGTCTTGTTACTTGTCGAGGCAGCATTGGATTCTATGATTCTGCACGAATTGTAGCTAGGTGAACCACCATCACTGCCCCCACCACAAGCCACCAGTGACAAAGCGATGAGTGGGATAAGCGCGTATTTGATATTCATTTAGCAGCATCCTACAGAATATAGGTATAACCACATTCCAAGCCCTGAGACAGACTAGACACCTCATTTTGAGACGACTCAACAAACAGCATAACGCCACTAATATCAGCGCAAGGTAGCAGTTTCCCAGTATTTTCCTGTAACTCAAACTGACTACCGCTAGACAACGCAAAAGCGCGTGCTGAGTGGCTGAGATTTTGGATGTTTACATACGGCTTTTGTTCTGTCGCATCAGGTTCAAGAGTATTCAATTCCAGCGCGGCAACTGGATTGCCACATAACAGCACGAACAGCGTTGTTGTAAAACTTTTTTTCATCATCAATGACTCGAAATAATGGGGTGATGATATAACCGAGCCACCCTTTCCAGTACCGCTGGTTGACTGAGCCATACATTTCTCCTTGCGTCCATTAAATGAATAGCCAGATGCGAGGACGTATTCCACACCTAACCATTAAATACGTGTGAAAGGCTCATAATCATTTAACGTGCCACTAACATTTCAGTATTAAATACAATAAAAATCAACAAGATAAAAATATATCAAGGCTCATAGAATGAAAAAAATTTCTGTTTAAGGTAAAATTTTACCGACTTTACACGCGGACAATAAACCGATGACGCAGCATAAACAGGAACAAATTTATATCACCTGGCACTACACGACACATGGCATTGCCTATCTCAAGCATGTGCTGTCAGCGTTTTATAAAAAAATGGATTTAACCAGCGGTGAATTGCAAAATTTTCATGGACTTGATCAAAATGAAATGAACCAAGTATTTGACAAAGAAACAGTGTCAGGTTTTATCTTTGATCATATCTATTATTTGACCGCACCCCAGCCAGTATTTGATAAAATTTCTAATCGACGCTTTGCATATCGCAAAAACATATTGACTGATGAAGACATTATAGCCTCAGGGATGCAATCTATTTGGCAGGAAGTGATTGATCTTGAGTTACAAAAAAATGAAAACCATTTGCTTGAAGAATTGGCTTATGTCAAGCAACATTATCCCTCCCAATATGCACTATTTTTATCCCAAGTTTGGCGTGATATACAGCATTATCCTATCAAAGACCAAATTCAATGGTTTTTAAGTGACTCAAATGCGGCACGACTGTATAAAAATAAATTTAGCGAAACCTGCTTGGCAATTAAAAATTTGAGAGACGAACTTGAAATTACTCAGCAACTGTTAAAGTGCATTAATGATATAGCCAAAAAACATCAACATGCGCACTTTACGATCAATACCTCTCTGGGTAGCACAGAGACGCAGGTTGCTTGGTTTATTTTAGGCGATGCGGGTTGCTTGCCTAACAATATTTCTTTTATCAAAACATTGGATGATAAATCGACTAACAAGCGAGATCGATTTAAACACTTTTTTATTATTAATTCACCGACAAAACTCATCTCTGATATAACACAAAAAACGATAAAAATTTATGAAACAACACAGTCGCAAATCAGAAAAACTGTATCCTTAAAATGGGATAGTTATATCAAACAAGGCTTTTCAATTTTATTATTAGGCGAACGTGGCACCGGAAAATCAAGAATTGTTCACGATAAAAGCAACCATCATTTGGTTGCCGTAGATTGTGCCGCATTTGAAGATGATTCTAAAGCAGAAGCAGAATTGTTTGGTTATGAAAAAGGCGCGTTTACCGGTGCAGACAAAACTAAAAATGGCTTGTTTCATGAAGCAAAAAACGGCATCTTATTTTTAGATGAAGTGCATAATTTATCAAAACGGGTGCAAGCAAAACTGATGAAAGCCTTACAAACGGATAGCAATAATAGACATTATCGAAAAATATTTTCTTCTAAATGAAATTCAAAATTAAAAG
>CAZOSP010000129.1:0-9288 GCA_964582525.1 uncultured Thiomargarita sp.
GGCTTTGGCATTAAATACCCCTGGTATTTTTAATACTGATCAAGGCACACAGTTTTGTAGAACGCCTTTGGCGCACAGTCAAATACGAAAATATTTATCTCAATGACTACCAAAGCGTTCCAGAACTGCGCTTAGGCTTGAAACATTACTTTGCGTTTTATCATCAAAAAAGGCTGCATCAAAGCCTAAATTACTGCACACCTGCTGAGGTGTATTTTGAAGAAAATCGAGCGTGATTTCTCCTTAAGTTTTGCTATTTTTGGCCTTGACGGTGGAGTCCACTTTAAACCACCTTGAAAAACTTACCGGAAAGGTGCTGAAACCTCAAAAGCGTGGGAGCAAAAAACGAGAGCAATTAATGAATTTATTTAGTAAACTGTCACTTTAATTAACCCACAAAAAACCCAGCTTATGCTGGGTTTTTTTAATCACGGCTGGGCAGATAAACAATTAACCCATGTGCAAACCGCCATTAATGGCGATGTTTGCACCAGTGATGAAAGCAGAACGATCATCAGCTAAGAAACCTATCGTCCAGGCAATTTCTGAGGGTTCAGCCAAGCGACCAGCCGGGACCTGCGCAACAATGCTTTCGCGCACTTTTTCCGGCATTCCTAACACCATTTGCGTGGCAATATAGCCCGGCGAAACGGTGTTGACGGTCACGCCTTTTTTTGCCAGTTCTTGCGCCAGAGCCATAGTAAAACCGTGCATTCCCGCTTTCGCTGCCGAATAGTTGGTTTGTCCAAACTGCCCTTTTTGACCGTTTACTGAAGAAATATTGATAATCCGTCCCCAACCACGAGCCGCCATGCTTTCAGAGACTTGTTTGGTGACATTGAAAACGCTGTTTAAGTTGACGTTAATCACGTCATACCATTGTTGAGGCTGCATTTTCTTTAATGTGCTGTCTTTAGTAATGCCCGCACAATTGACCAATACATCAATCGCCCCTAATTTTTCTTCTACTTCTTTCACCATTGCCGCACAAGAATCAAAATCGGCAACATTGCCCGCTACAATCATAAAATCATAGCCGTCTTTTTTCTGCGCCGCCTGCCAAGCAGGTCCATCATCTACGCCTTCTAAATAATTAGCCGCGACTTTCATGCCTTTATCGGCTAATTCCCGACAAATCGCAGCACCAATACCGCCCGTACCACCTGTGATTAATGCAACTCTTTCTGTCATAACAAACCTCCTTAATGAAAAATAACATTGCTTGAAAGTAAAAATCAAAACATCTACCCTTAAACCTGAGAGATTTTTGAACCCTGTCAGGTTGCTTTGATTAAGATTTTTTATCTTTATCTATATCATCGTTTTTCGGCGCAGTACCTGTATTTGAACTGCGAAAAAAACTTTCCTGCATTTCTTTCCACATTTTTAGATTGCGTTCAGCCATTTCTGACATTAGGTTTAATGGGCTTTGTTCTAATATTTGCTCACGCATACGGTTTTGCTGTTCGGCAAATAACTTAAAGCTGCGTTCTAGGTAATTGCCCATCATGCCTTGAAAAGTGCCGCCATAAAAGCGGATGAGTTCTTCTAACACGCTATTGCTTAACATGGGTTCTTCGCCGCGTTCTTCTTGTTCAACGATGATTTGTAACAGGATGGTGCGGGTAATGTCTTCGCCCGTTTTCGCGTCTTGAATAACGAATGTCATGTTGTCCATGACCAATTTCTTCACATCTGCCAGCGTAATATAACTGCTGATAGCGGTGTCATACAAACGTCGATTGGGGTATTTTTTGATAGTGCGTATATCGCTCATAATCTCTAGTCGTTACCTTGAGTTTTCTATCTCAGCATTGCGGATAAAATGCCCATGATGATTGTCGGTGAGTTAATATATACCGCCCTCCGCCTGAAACTGCTCTCAGGGATTTTGATTAAGCAGTTAAAACCCAAGTTATTTGCGGCAAACTTGATAAAGCAAAAAATGCAGTTTCTGGCGGGTATGAGTATAATATCCTTCCAAATCAATAAATAATTGATGTTTTTTTAGTTTAAGAAACTTCCACTGAGTACCACTCGAAATACAGCCATAAATACATTCCATCGGGTTGTTTTTTTGTTGATGATACTGTTGTGCGGCAAATATTTCAGCCGCGCATTGGGCTATGCCGCTTTTGATATTGTCATTCTTAGCTTTAACAAGCATCAGTACGGGCGTAGTCAAGGCATATTGATCGGCTGATTGAGATAGAATGTAATCACAACGTCCAAGACAAGCCCAATCCTTGATCCACATTGAAATCAATACCCGAAAATAAACTCAGTTGTTCAGTATGTGCTAGTTTCAATTCACCGAGAATAGGCGCAATAATATATTCTGAGCGAGCCTTTTCTGTATCAATGGCTAAAGCCAGTGTTTTATATTTACCCAGATAGCGTAATAAATCATCTGACAGTGGTTCTTGTGGTGGATTGGGATATAAAGAATGCGTTTGCACCCATTGTAGATGCAATTTAACTTTCAAATCCTCTAGGGTAAAACTGCTATGGCTCATGGCGCGGCTCAAATCCTCTAGGCTTTTCAAGCCTAGAGGGTTTTTTAATTAGCGTTCAATGCTCAGGGCAACACCTTGACCGCCACCGATACACAGGGTGGCGAGTCCTTTGCTGACATCACGGCGTTGCATTTCATATAACAAAGTGACTAGAATCCGCGCACCTGAGGCGCCGATAGGATGCCCGATAGAAATCGCCCCGCCGTTGACGTTGACTTTTTCTAAATCCCACTGCATGTCGGTGTTGACGCACATGGATTGCGCGGCAAAGGCTTCGTTGGATTCGATTAAATCTAAGTCAGCCACTGTCCAGGCGGATTTTTCTAAGCATTTTTTCGAGGCGGGAATAGGTCCTGTTCCCATGATGGCGGGATCAACGCCAGCACTGGCATAGCTGACGATTTTCGCCAGAATCGGCAAGCCTAATTCTTTGGCTTTGCGCTCGGAAGCAACAATCACCGCTGCCGCGCCGTCATTGATACCTGAAGCATTGCCGGCAGTGACTACGCCGTCTTTTTTGAAGGCGGGGCGCAATTTGCTAAGGGCTTCTGCGCTGCTGCCGGGGCGCGGAAATTCGTCTTTATTGAAAACGATGGGGTCGCCTTTGCGCTGTGGGATGCTGACCGGAATGATCTGCTCATCAAAATAGCCCGCGTTTTGTGCGGCTTCGGTTTTTTGTTGCGAGGCGGCAGAAAACTGGTCGAGTTGTTCGCGGCTAAAGCCATATTTTTCCACAATATTTTCTGCGGTCATGCCCATGTGATAATGATTGAAGGCATCGGTTAAACCGTCTTTGATCATGGTATCGATCATTTCCCAATTTCCCATCCGCGCACCGTTGCGAGAATTGGGTAGGATGTGCGCGGACGCGCTCATGTTTTCTTGACCGCCGGCAATGATGATGTCGGCATCACCGCATTTGATTGCTTGGGCGGCGAGATGTACGGCTTTTAAGCCGCTGCCGCAGACTTTGTTGATGGTCATGGCTGGCACTTCAACCGGCAAACCGGCTTCAATACTGGCTTGACGTGCGGGGTTTTGCCCTTCGCCACCCGTCAGCACCTGCCCTAAAATGACTTCGTCAATCTGTTCAGGTTTCAGTCCCGAACGCTCTAACAAACCTTTAATCACAGTCGCGCCTAAAGTTTTTGCTGGTACACCCGCTAAAGTGCCGCCAAAGCTGCCTACCGCAGTACGACCTGCCGCTACAATCACTACATTTTCCACGCTTATCCTCCTGAATAACCCTAAAAAATCTCAACTGTTCAGTCTTTATGCGAGAAGACTGAAGGTTTATAAAAATCTTGTATTAATCTCAACACCGCCTTATGCGGCACTGCACAAAATGCTAACAAATAAAGTGTGCGATGGCTAGAGGGAATTTACTTTACTCACGTTACGCGGGCGTAAACTTTCTAGGTTTTGAAAGCCTAGAAGGTTTGAGTTTCAGGTATTATTGAATGCCCATCCTTTAAGCGATATTTTGCAGCAAAAAAGCACCAACTGCGTAACCTGAGCTTGTAAAATGAAGTTTTTTTGGAAAAATACTTGCGGATGAAAGCTAAGAATACTAACGTCTTCACCTATCTTAATTTACACGACTCCACAGTAAACCTATGCAAACGCTGAATCAAATTATCATTTTTTTCAACCATTCGAGTGGGTTGCAAGCCCTGCTGGCAGCTCTATTAGCCTACGGCTTGGCTAAACTGATCAGCCATTTAGTGCCGACAGCCCTGCACCACTTATTCCATTGGCTGAAGTGGGCGGACAACGAGAAATTCATCGCCTTGTTTCCTAACCCTATTTTTTACACAGTGCTGTTGCTGGGTTTCAGTTTTGCGGTCAGTCTCCTCGCCCTTAATGAAAACCTAGAATTTATCCTACTGGCAAGTTTGCGCTCATTTTTAATTGTGGTGTTGTCCTTCTTTATGCTGAGTTTGACTAAGCTACTGTTACAAATGGCGGCGAATAATCCCAAAATTATTCCCATTATTCAAGAACAAACGCTGCCCTTGTTTAACAATCTTGTCATTGTGCTTTTCATACTGGGCATGGTTTATCTGATTTTTACCGCTTGGAATGTCAACATGTCCGCCTTGCTGGCATCTGCCGGGATTGTTGGCTTGGCGGTCGGTATGGCAGCGCGGGACACGCTGTCAGACGTGATTTCCGGCGTGTTGATTTTGACAGATTCCCCTTATCGGGTTGGTGATATGGTGATTTTAGAAGATGGTACACGCGGGCGCGTGATCGACATCGGCATTCGCAGTACGCGCATTCTGACCATAGAAAATTTCGATGTCACCATCCCCAATGCCAAAATCGGCAATAGCAAAATTGTCAATGAATCCAGTAACCCTCTGCCATCACGGATGATTGCAGTAGATATTTTATTTGCCTACGAAACAGATATGGATGTGGTGGCGGACGCAATGACTCAAGTCGCTAGGCAACATCCGAATGTGCTAGAAAAACCCGCCTGCGTGATGAAAGTGGTTGGCTTAGACCGAGAGCGCGTCCACTGCCGTTTGCTGGCGTGGATTGGCGCGAAAGACAACCGTTATCTGGTAGAATTTGCGCTTAATGAAGCGATTTACAAACATTTCACCGGACTGGGTATTGCCATTTTTGAACCACGAGAAAACATCGTATATGTGCAAGAATTTCCCCAGCAAGCGCAAGAGATTCACATCAAAGAAATGCCCAGTGTATTTGGCAAACCCAGCTTAGGTCATGCGACAAACACGAGTAATTTGCCCAAAATGCAGCCCGCGCCAGCACGCGATAGAGTTGATGAATTGTTAAAAAATCGTGCGCATCCACCCGCTAAACCGCAGAGCAGCACGCGCCCAGCGACAAGCCGCCCGCCGCCACTTAAAGCTAAAAAGACGGCAGCACCTGCGGGTGGGGATACGGTGCGACGTGGCGGCAACGGCGATAGTGATGATGCTGACATGATGCTGGATATGGATGGCGAATAAATGCTGGCGCGACGGGGTTTGGAACGGGCAGGCGGGGTCAACTTGGCAGATTATTGAATGCCAGTCAGATTTAAAAACCGCTAAAACTCAAACGCTAAAAACCGAAAGCTTTAACGTCAGAAGTCTATATGTCCATTAAGTGTCGGGTTAGCACGCCAAAATCGGAAAAGTTCACCGCCAGCAGTATATACTGTGCAAGAATACCGGTCATGGGAGGCGGCAGACGGCTACGTCAGCCATAACGCTGCCCATAGCGACAATGCCAACAGGCGTTTAGCAATGTCCAAGCTATCAACCTATAGATTTTCAGATAATAGCAAACCTGACAGGTCTTCAAGACCTGTCAGGTTTTTGGAAATTATTTATCTGAAGCACTATATGTTAATAGCTCAGGCAACTCGCACTAAATAAACACCCCTGCATTGCGCAGGATTTTTGTTGGTCTCCAAGTCACGACAACAGGCGCATAATCATTCTGTGCAACTGTTGTCGTAACGCACAAGACCGACAAAGACCAGCGGGGAGGTATTTGTTGCGGGTTGCCTCAGGTTACGCGGTGGGTGCTTTTTGCTGCGTGACCTCAGTACAATAACTTAAAAATATCCCTGAAAGCAGTTTCAGGCGACTATGGCAGATAAATTTGAAGGCATGATAATGAAGATTAAATTCGATGTAGAAGCAACACCGCAAGAACTGCGAACCTTTTTTGGCTTGCCGGATGTCGAGCCATTACAACAAGAAATGATTGAAATTATTCGCAAAAACATGCACGCGGGGATTGATGGCTTTGATCCGGTGGCGTTAATGAAACCTTGGCTGCCTCAGCATCTACAATCTGTAGAAAGCGTACAAAAAGCCTTTTGGCAAGTTTTTCAGCAAGGTATGGCGGGAACACCATCAGCCGCTCAAGAATCCCATTCAAACAGCAGTGACAAATAGTGACAAATAAAGACCCAGAGCATTGGAAATAATCATGCCCGATACAGTATTAAAAATCGCCACACGTAACAGTCCGTTAGCGTTGTGGCAAGCTAACCATGTCAAAGACGCGCTCATCAGAGCCTACCCGCGCTTGCCAGTTGAACTGCTAGAAATGACCACGCAAGGCGATCAAATCCTTCACAGCCCACTGGCAAAAATCGGGGGTAAAGGCTTGTTTGTTAAAGAACTTGAACAAGGTTTGTACGAACAGCGTGCGGATATTGCGGTGCATTCCATGAAAGACGTGCCGGTGGAACTGCCGGACGGCTTGCATCTGCCGGTCATTATGGCGCGTGAAGTGCCATTTGATGCCTTCGTCTCAAACACTTATGAAAACTTAAGCGATCTGCCGGCAGGCGCGGTCGTGGGTACGTCCAGTCTGCGCCGCCAATCACAATTATTAAATCAGCGTCCAGACCTGCAAATCCGCAGCCTGCGCGGTAACGTCGGTACGCGCTTGCGCAAACTTGACGACGGCGACTACGATGCGATTATTCTCGCTGCTGCGGGTTTGATTCGCTTAGGCTTGCAAGCACGTATCCGCACTACGCTGACTACTGACATCATCCTGCCCGCGATTGGGCAAGGTGCGGTGGGTATTGAATGCCGCATCGGGGATTTACGCATCAATGAACTGATCGCGGTTTTAGACGACCCAGAAACGCATTATTGCGTCGCTGCCGAACGCGCCATTAACCGCCGTCTCGAAGGCAGTTGCCAAACGCCGATAGCGGGCTTTGCCGACATCGAAAACGACCAACTGTTTTTGCGCGGTTTAGTTGCCAGCGCAGACGGCAAGCAGATTTTGCGCAGCGACATACGCGGCACTACGGAAGACAGCGAGGCTTTGGGTGAGTTACTAGCAGCAGATTTGTTAGCGCAAGGCGCGGGCGACTTATTGGCGCAAAGTACACAGCAAAGCAGCTAACAGGGGCACTTTTTCCCTCTCTGGGATCGCTAATCTCCTGATTAGCGAAGCGGCTGAAAGCCGCTTGTGCTGGTCGAGAGACCTGCACTCCCAGCGGTACTTTGCCACTCACTTGACAGCAGTGAGATGTCAGGCGGGGGACTGTATAATGCCAGACAGTGCATTTGAGTTTCCGCTATCATTCACTGAATATCCCAAGCAGACAGCAATTAGAGCTTAATGCCCTCTAGGGTTGCTACCGTGTGAATATCCTTATCGCCACGCCCCGACAAGTTGACAATAATGCTTTGCTGTTTGCTCATTTGTGGCGCGAGTGTGCGACAGTACGCCAGCGCGTGACTGGTTTCTAAGGCGGGAATAATACCCTCAAGGCGGGTCAGCTCATGGAACGCTTGCAGGGCTTCGCTGTCCGTCACAGCCACATAATGAGCGCGCCCCAAGTCTTTTAGCCAAGCGTGTTCAGGACCTACGCCGGGGTAATCGAGACCGGCGGAAATCGAATGCGTGCCTTGAATTAAACCATGCGCATCTTCCATCAAATAAGTGCGGTTGCCGTGCAGAACGCCGGGTTTGCCGGCGCACAGGGGCGCGGCGTGTTGACCTGTTTCGAGACCGCGCCCAGCAGCTTCTACGCCATAGATTTTCACTTCTGCATCATCTAAAAAGGGATAAAACAAACCAATCGCATTGGAGCCGCCGCCTACGCAGGCAACCAGCGCGTCCGGCAAGCCGCCGTTCATAGCTTGGAACTGCTGCCGCGCTTCGCGCCCGATAATGGCTTGGAAATCACGCACCATCGCCGGATAAGGATGCGGACCCGCGACTGTGCCGATAATATAAAAAGTGTCATCGACATTGGTCACCCAGTCGCGCATGGCTTCATTCAGCGCGTCTTTGAGGGTTTTTGTGCCGCAAGTGACGCTGCGTACTTCAGCACCGAGCAGGCGCATACGAAAGACATTGATGGCTTGGCGTTGGATGTCTTCCGCGCCCATATAAACCACGCATTGCAAGCCCAAACGTGCGGCAACGGTGGCACTGGCGACACCGTGTTGTCCGGCACCGGTTTCAGCGATAATGCGGGTTTTGCCCAAGCGTTTTGCCAGTAAAGCCTGTCCTACTGTGTTGTTGACCTTGTGCGCGCCAGTGTGGTTGAGGTCTTCGCGTTTGAGGAAAATTTGCGCACCGCCGAGTTTTTGCGACCAGCGTTGCGCGTGATACAGCGGCGAAGGGCGACCGACAAAATGCTGTAAATCAGCATCCAGTTCAGCTTGAAAAGCCGCATCGTTTTTGTAAGTAAGATAGGCTTGACGCAGTTCTTCCAGGGCTTGCATGAGGGTTTCTGAGACAAACATGCCGCCGTAAGGACCGAAATGTCCGCGAGCGTCAGGCAAGCTGCCGATGATTTTTTCTGACACGATAGTTCCTTAGTTCTTTGTGGTTTTGAGTAACTCACGTTACGCGGTGCGCTTTTTACTGCAAAATATCGCTTAATGCGCAACATATATAAATTCAGCGTGGCGCCATGGCGGTTTTTTGCCCGTCAGTCTATTTTAGCAGACGATAAAGATGTTCTTTGCGCAACGTTAGTAAGAGCAGTTTCAAGCGGGACAGTATAATACCCGAAACTCAAACCCTCTAGGAATCTGTCTGAGAATATAGAACCTACTGCAAAAATGTGGATTTTGGACATCTTTTCCGCTTTTTTCGTTGAATAGAATGACTATGCGCCTCAAAAAAGTGAAAAACCTGCCTCAAAACCACGATTTTTCGCAAAGGAAAATATCCATAAACAATGTGGAATCTTGTCCTGAAAAACAACGGGCTCATTTTATCGAAGCATTAGATAAATTGCCTGACCATCGTGATAACAGAGGGA
>CAZOSP010000130.1:0-9156 GCA_964582525.1 uncultured Thiomargarita sp.
CTACTCCGAGGCGCAATTGGCGGATACGGCGCAAACAGACGCGCCTTAATCCGCCTACTCCGAGGCGCGTTGGGCGTATGCCGAACAAGTTATCTTTCAGCTTAAAAAACCCGGCGGATTATGCCGCGTGTCTTTTTTTGACGCAACTACCTCTAAAATCTGTTGGGCAGTTTTATCATCTACAGTGCTTCTGTTAATTACTTTCCAATAACCGGTCAGGTTTGCGGAAGGCAATTTAATTATCTGAAAATCTATATCACCTATCACGGGGGAATATTATGTTTCATCGTCTAGTCTGCTTCATTTTGTTGTGTTATCTGCCTTTTACTGATGCTTTGGCAACCCCTGCTTATCAGATCAATACCTTGGGCGGCACGGGTGACAGCGGCTTTAGCGGTGACGGTGGGGCTGGCATAGCGGCTATGCTTGCCTCGCCGCACGGCGTAGCGGCTGATGCTCAAGGTCATCTCTATATCGCTGATAAATACAATCACCGCATCCGCAAAATCGCTCCTGACGGCTCTATCAGCACTGTTGCCGGAACAGGTGCGGCAGGTTATAGCGGCGATGGTGCGCCAGCCATTCGCGCCCAATTGAACACGCCGCTGGATGTCGCCGTGGATGCGCAAGGGCGCGTCTATGTGGTCGATCATGGCAATCACTGCATTCGTTCTATCGACACTTCGGGCATTATCCAACGTCTGGCGGGGCAGTGTGGTGCGGAGGGTTCGGTGAATGACGGCAAGCCCGCCCGTAGTGCTTATTTACGCCGCCCTAGCGGCATAGGCATTGATGCGGCAGGCACGGTGTACATTGCCGACAGCGGCAATCACCGTATCCGTAAAGTCACTGCTGATGGCATTATTCAGCGTGTTGCGGGGGAAAATCGGAACGGCGGTTACAGCGGCGATGGCGGTGCAGCGATAGCAGCAAATTTGCGCAATCCGCTGGATGTCGCGTCAGATACTCAGGGCAATGTTTATATTGCCGATACCGACAATCATCGCATCCGCAAAATCGACAGCAACGGGCGTATCAGCACTATCGCCGGCGCTCATTTTGGCTATACAGGAGATGGCAGCGCGGCAAAATATGCCTTGCTTTATAAGCCCAGCAGCCTCGCTATTGACGGACAAAATCGTTTATTGATCGCCGACAGCTACAATCACCGCATACGTTTAATAGATGCGCAAGACCTTATTCACACGGTTGCGGGCAGCGGTTTAAGCGAAATAGGCAACGGTGGCTTTTTTGGCGATGACGTGTTAGCCGGACGCGCCCGGTTATTTAATCCGCAAGGCTTGGGCGTGGATGCGCAAGGTCGAGTGTTTGTTGCTGATGCGAATAATCATCGGGTGCGCAAACTTTCGCCGGTGAGCCATGTGCCTCTCATTGAGTCTTTTGTGGGCGCACGCGCTACTGGCTTAAAAGGCGGTGGCTTCAGTGGCGACGGTGGCGCGGCAAAAGAGGCGCAGCTTAAGCAGGTCGAGGGGGTAGCAACCGATGCGCAAGGTTCGCTGTATATTGCCGACAGCGGCAATCACCGTATTCGCAAAGTGACGACGGAGGGCGTTATTGAGACGCTGGTGGGCGGTGAAAAAGGCAGTCAATTAGGTGGCGGCGATCCTTTGGCCGCGCAGCTTAATATGCCCATAGATGTGATGGTTGATACATCCGGCTCAGTTTTTATCGCGGATTTTAATAATCACCGTGTCTTAAAACTCGATGCGCAAGGCGTGTTGAGCCTGTTTGCGGGTAATGGGCAAAAGGGCGCGGGTGGCGATGGTGGCGCAGCGCATCAGGCGCAGCTTAATCGCCCGATGGGTTTGGCGTTAGGCGCGGATGGCAGCTTATTTATTGCGGACAGCGGCAACGAAAAAGTGCGTAAAGTCGATAGCAATGGCGTGATCAGCACAGTAGCCGGTAATGGGCAGGCCGGTAGCAGCGGCGATGGCGGTCAAGCCTTGCAGGCACGCTTGAAAATGCCGACTGATGTCGCTGTAGATGCTGCGGGTCATCTGTATATTGCTGACCGCAAAAATTACCGCATCCGTAAAGTTGACCGCCACGGCATCATCAGCACAGTAGCCGGCAGCGGCGCGGCGGGTTATGGCAGTGACGGCGCGGCGTTATCACAGCGGATAGATGAACCCAATGGTTTAGTCTTTGATGCGCAAGGTCATTTGTATTTTTCCGAACGTAACACGGATCGGGTGCGCAAGCTCACCGCCGATGGCGAAATCATCAGCGTAGCCGGCACGGGCGGTTTGGGTTTTAGTGGCGATGGCGATCCCGCCTTAACTGCGCTGATGCACGCTCCATCGGGCGTGGCGATTGACCCGCGCAATGGCGATCTGTTTATTGCGGATTCCTATAATCATCGCGTGCGGCGCGTCTATACGCCCAGCGTTCAGCTAAGCCTAGAAATATCCGGTGACGGGCGGGTCAGCCTGAGTGCCTCGTCGCCCCACAGCACCGGGGAATCAGAGACGCACTATTGTCATCATAACTGTACTTATTTTTACCCGCCCAATAGTCGCTTGAGCTTGCAAGCTGAAGCCGCTGCCGGCAGCGAATTTAAGGGCTGGGAAGGGTGCGCAGAGACAACTGACACGCAGCTAGAGCTTGACTTAGCCGCAGTCGCCAAAGTTCACCCAGAGCGCGTTTCCAGTCAGAGTCTGGGAACGATACGCTGCCAAGCGATGTTCGTCGCGCAAGCCGCGCCGCTTGAGCCAGAACCACCCGCCGAACCGCCGCCAGAATTGCCGCCCGAAACGCCCGAAACGCCCGCACAACCGCAGCCCACCGTGGTGATAGCCGCGCTCACCTCGCGCCAAGATTGCGCGGGCATAGAACAAGCAGCGAGTTTGGATTTAAGCGCGTCGCCGTTGTCGGGCGAGGGCGCGGGTCAAGCGGTGATTGAGCAAATTAACGCCTTGCCGGTGTTTGAAAACGGCGCGCTGCTGATTCGCCAAGACCGCCAGCAAGGCTATTTAATGCTCGAACAAGCGCCGCTGCGCCTAGCTGTGCAACCTCTGGTGGCGCGTTTTTCCGATCAGCCTTTGGGCAATCTCAACGATGCGTTGCAAATTGGTTTGCAGCAAGAAACCTTGCTGCGTCTGCCGCAAAGCGATGGCACAGTGCTGGATGTGTTCGCCCAACCCGCGCTCCAAGACTTGTGCGCTTTGCAAGAACATACGGCGCGGCTCGGTTATCCGCATATTCGCGTCAAGGGTGACGGCAATTTGCGCATTAGCCAAACGAATACGCCCAACAGCCCTTGGCTGAGTCTGCGCCCGGACTGGATCGCCACTGCCATTACGCAAGAAATTCCCGATGGCTTGCTGTTTTCTGCTACTTTATTGGCTAACCGCTATCCCAGTTTATCGCTGATATTTACTGACAGCGAGGGACAAAAACGCCAGCAGTTTTTCTACCCCGTCCCCGCCGATCTTGCGGCTCTACAAGATGCGGTGGAGAACCTGACTATTCAGCCATTTGCGCCTTGGCGTTTTAGTTGGGCAGGCAACAGCTATGTCGGCATCTGGCAAAACCAAGTGCAACCCGGCGAGTCAGCAGCGGCGTTTAATATTGACACCGTGGCGGACCTGAACGGCGATGGCGTGGCGGATTATCGTGTCACTTTTCCGAGTGGCGAACAGCAATTATTTTTTCAGGAAGGAACAGATGAATAAAGACAAAAAACCCTCAGCTTGGACAACGCCCTTGATGATAGCTGCCGCTGTTGCGGTGTTTATCGCTGTACAATACGTGCCGCGCTGGATGGTGGGGCTAGAAAATTATTGGTCGGCGCAGCTTTCACAGGAAAAAATTCAGCAAGGGGAAAAACTGTTGCTACTGGATGTGCGCACCCCTGAAGAATTTAAGGGCGGACGTGTGCCGCATTCCATCAACATACCGATGGACGTGCTGCAAAGTGAACTTGAAAATAATCCCGAAGGCTTCAAACAGCGTTATCAGGATTATACGATTTTGGGCATTTGCCGCACTGATAACCGCGCCACCACGGCAGCCCGCTGGTTGCAAGCGCAAGGCTTGGAGGTCAAAGTGCTGAGTGGTGGCATGGTGGCATGGCAGCAAGCTGTTTTACCGGTAGAACAATAAGGAAACACAGACATGGGATTAGCCGCAGCCAATCTAAACATGGATGCTCAAGCCTATTTGGCGTTTGAGCGAGCCGCTGAAGAACGACACGAATTTGTTGATGGCGACATCTTTGCCATGAGCGGGGCAAGCCGTAAACATAATTTAATCACACTTAATACTGCCGCCAATTTGCACGCAAAGCTAAAAAAATCCCCCTGCGAAATCTATAACAACGACATGCGCGTCAATATCAGCCCAACGGGTGATTATGTGTATCCGGATATTGTGCTGGTCTGTAGTCAGCCGGAATTTGCTGACGCACATTTAGACACTTTGCTCAATCCTTTGCTGATTATCGAAGTCTTATCGCCCTCAACAGAGGCTTATGATCGCGGCAAAAAATGTGTTCATTATCGGCATATCAATAGCTTGCAAACTTATGTGCTGGTTGCGCAAGACGCGCCACACATCGAATGTTACCGCCGTAGCGAGGCAAACGAGTGGGTGTTAAGCGAAGCCCGCGGGCTTGAAGCAGTGCTGCATTTAAGCGTGATTGACAGTCAACTGGCATTAGCAGACGTGTATGACAAAGTGAGCTGGGAAACTGAAAATAGCGCAACAGAAGATACGCTGCTCGTGGTCAACCAGCGCATTCCACGCGCAGCGCAATAAGGGTGGGGTAAACAATGGGATTAGCCGCAGAAAAACTAAACATGGATGCTCAAGCCTATTTAGCGTTTGAGCGAGCCGCTGAAGAACGGCATGAATTTGTTGATGGCGACATCTTTGCCATGAGCGGGGCGAGTCGTAAACATAATCTAATCAACGGAAATATTTTTGCCAATTTGCACGCAAAGCTAAAAAAATCTCCCTGCGAAATTTATAACAACGACATGCGCGTCAATATTAGCCCAACGGGTGATTATGTGTATCCGGATATTGTGCTGGTCTGTAGTCAGCCGGAATTTGCTGACGCACATTTAGACACTTTGCTCAATCCTTTGCTGATTATCGAAGTCTTATCGCCCTCAACAGAGGCTTATGATCGCGGCAAAAAATGTGTTCATTATCGGCATATCAATAGCTTGCAAACTTATGTGCTGGTTGCGCAAGACGCGCCACACATCGAATGTTACCGCCGTAGCGAGGCAAACGAGTGGGTGTTAAGCGAAGCCCGCGGGCTTGAAAGCCTGCTGTTTTTAGGCTCTATAGGTTGCCAGTTAGCACTGGCAGACGTGTATGACAAAGTGAGCTGGGAAACTGAGGACGACCTGTGAAACTACTCAAACTCGGTGCAGCCACGCTGAATCAAACCCCGATGGACTGGGACGGCAACCTGCAACACATTTTGACCGCGATTTTCGCCGCACAACAGCAGCAGATTGATGTCCTGTGTTTACCGGAACTGTGCATCAGCGGCTACGGCTGCGAAGATGCTTTTCTCGGCTTAGGACTGTTGCAGCAAGCGCGGCGCGTATTGCTAGACATAGTACCGCATACGCAAGGGCTGATCGTTTCAGTCGGTTTACCGGTGCTACAGCAAAACCGCGTATATAACTGCGCCTGCCTGATAGCCGACGGCAGCATCGCCGGTTTTGTTGCCAAACGCTTTCTGCCTAGAGACGGCGTTCACTACGAACCGCGCTGGTTTCATGCCTGGAGTGCGGGCGTGCGCGATGTGCTGCACATTGACGGACAGGCATACCCGTTTGGCGATCTGCTCTTTAACTGCGGCGGCGTGTTGATCGGCTTTGAAATCTGCGAAGAAGCTTGGGTCGCCAATCGTCCCGGCATCCATCTAGCGCAACAAGGCGTAGATATTATCCTCAACCCCACCGCCAGCCACTTCGCCTTTGCCAAACACAGCACCCGCCTGCGTCTGGTGCTAGAAGGCTCACGCGCCTTTAGTTGCAGCTATGTCTATGCAAATCTGCTCGGCAACGAAGCCGGGCGCATGATTTACGACGGCGACACCCTGATCGCCAGCAACAACCAGATGTTAGCCGCGGGAGAACGCTTCAGCTTTGGCGATTGGGAACTCATCAGCGCATCGGTCGATATTGATTTAACCCGCATGACACAAGCGCGCACCAGCCGTTTTGTGCAGAACCAGCACGCCGCTATACAAGTTCCATTCGATTATCCACCGCGAACACCAAGCCAACCTGACGAAGGCTTAAAAGCACGCAAGTCCTTAAGCAAAGAAGAAGAATTTGCCTATGCCGAAGCCCTGGCTTTATACGACTATTTACGCAAAAGCCGCGCTTGGGGTTTTGCCCTCTCTCTCAGCGGCGGCGCGGATTCCGGCGCAATCGCCTGCTTAATCCGCATCATGGTCGAACTCGGCGTAAAAAACCTTGGCATGGAAGTTTTTTGCGCCAAACTCGCCTCGCCTCACTTAGACACATCCAACATTGATACGCTGGTGCGCAGCCTGCTGGTATGCGTTTATCAAAGCACCCGCAACTCCTCCGAAATCACCCGCAACGCCGCCGAACAGATCGCCCAAGCGATTGGCGCGGAATATTTACAATGGTCAGTGGACGAGACAGTAGAAAATTACCGCGGCATCGTCTCGCAAGCACTAGGGCGCGAATTAAACTGGCAACAAGACGATCTTGCCTTGCAAAACATCCAAGCCCGCGCCCGCGCTCCCGGCGTATGGCTACTGGCAAACGTGCGCAACGCCCTACTGCTGGCGACCAGCAACCGCTCCGAAGCCGCAGTCGGCTACGCCACTATGGACGGCGACACCAGCGGCGGTTTAAGCCCGCTGGCAGGCATAGACAAACACTTCATCCGCCACTGGCTGGGTTGGCTAGAAACCCAAGGCATCTGTGGTCTCGCGCCGATTCCCGCACTGCGCTACATCAACGCCCAACAACCCACCGCCGAACTGCGCCCTGATGCCCAGCAAACCGACGAAGCCGATTTAATGCCCTACGATCTGCTCAACGCCATCGAAAAAGCCGCCATCCGCGACCGCCAAACGCCCTATGAAATCTACTATTTACTACAAAGCCAATTTGCTTACAGCGAAGAACAATTACTCACTTGGATTGAGCGTTTTTTCCAATTATGGGTACGCAACCAATGGAAACGCGAGCGTTACGCGCCCAGTTTTCACCTTGATGATGAGAATTTAGACCCACGCTCCTGGTGTCGTTTCCCGATTTTATCCGGCGGCTTTGCACATGAACTGCGCCAAATGCGCCTGCGAGTCAAGACCGGCTTTTAATAAAGCCTGCCGCGTGCTTCGACGCTCGATTCGAGCAAGTCGTCTTTTACAAGTACGGACTTGCACAAGTAGAATCAAGCCATGCCGTATTATTTGGCAGATTGAGGGGAAAAGTCTTGCCGCGTATTGCGTGGCTGACGTGCCTAACGCACTCTACCTTACGGATGAGAAGCTTGTAAAAAATTGTTGAAACTCAGTGGGAGACAAGGTTTCCTTATGTCCTATTTGGCATAGCGAATCTGACAGTCCTTGCGCCCGCACCTCGCGCGGTGTCATTTTGAACGCCGCCTTAAATCGGCGGGAAAAATGCGCCTCACTGGAAAAACCACAAGCAAAGGCGATGCTGCTGATGCTCATGTCGGCACACTGGGGTTGCAGTAACATCCGCAGACTGCGCCGCAGGCGGCGTTCCCACAAATAATGCGCCACGCCGCCTTCAGCTTGAAACATGCGGTAAAGCTGCGAACGAGAAATGCGAAAGGTCGTGAGCAGTTGTTCAGTCTGCAAAGGCTGCGCAAGATTGCGCTCAATATAGCGGCGGATGGATTGCTTCAGCACTGCCGCGGTGGCGGGGTCTTCTTCGTTGAGCGTATGACATTCCGTCAGCCAAGCCTGCATCAAACCGGCTGTCCCCTGCATCGCCACGCCAGCTTGGCGCGTATTCATATCCCCCAAAGTGCGCCACAGGTTGCGCAAATGCTCCCCAAACAGTTTCACCAGTGGATTGTCGCCAGCAATGCGCGTGGCGTGAAGGGTTTCCAGTTGAGATGACAGTTCAGGATTAAAAGAACGCGGCAAGACCAAGGTGAGATGCTCAAAATCGCTGTTGAACATTTCGTGCGGCTGGTCCATGTCAATCACCAGCATATCGCCGGCAGCAAGGTTTTCTTTGCCAGACAGGATGCCGCCACCGCGTAGAAACAACTGCACCAACAACAGGTCTTTTTCATCCCGTGTCACACGCTGGGGGGAACGGCTGAAAAGCTGCGACGGCGCAGCGGTTACCCCCAACAGCGCATCGCCCAAGTTGCCGCCAATAATCTTGGCTGTATAGTCACCATCCAATGCCACGCCGCCATCAGGCGCGGTAACATCAAACACCACCCCAATATTCTCACGCCAAGCTTCGTAACGAAAAGCACGCTCCACTTGAGCGGTGTCGAATTCAGTAAAAACTATCGGCATCTCAGCAGCAGACAGAGTTGACATCCTAGACCTCAGTTTGAATTTTATAGCCCTATGAAAGGATTCCATCTCTGCAAAAGATGGCATGTTTAGTTGGTCATTCCTTATCCAATTTTCATTCCTATCCCTGATTCCCAAGTGCCACTCCCCTGGCTCCCAAGTGCCACTTCCCTCGTTCCCAAGTGCCACTTGGGAATGCAATCTTGACCGCGTTGCGGTCAGTACCAACAGCAGCAACGCTGGCAAGCCATGAGTTCCCAAGCGGCACCTGGCAAATTTTAATGATAAAAAAGCTTTTTACAAACGCTAAAAAACGCTTCCGCATCAAAGTCGCGTGGTTTTTTGGGACGCTCAGACAATAAATTTGGGACACTGGGTTATGTTTAATGCCGTCAAAGTTGGTTAAAGTTGAGCTATTGCTGGCTGATTTAGAGCAAACCATCTGAAGCAAAACGTGCGAACTGAAAAAAGAACGCCCTTATTGCTGGCAATGATTGATTTCCCCTGATTTCCCACACAGAGAATTTTTCTATGCGTTTACCTCCACAAAAAAAACTGGCACAAGCCCTTACGGTGCTGCTACTGGGCAGCAGCCTCAATCTAACCGCGCAAGCTGCCGCCACCTA
>CAZOSP010000131.1:0-7836 GCA_964582525.1 uncultured Thiomargarita sp.
TCCTAAAATACTGATTGGGCTATGCGTGGTAAAAATAAATTGGATTTTTGGAAACCATTGACGGAGTTTTTTAACTAACTCATATTCCCACTTTGGATGCAGATGTAGATTAATTTCATCAACTAAAACAATACCAACAAAATCTTGAATTTTTTTAACTTTGGGTTGGTTTTTTAATAGTCTTGAAAGTAAATCAATTATCCAAACAAGTACACTTTTATAGCCTTCAGATAGTAAATCAAAACTAATTTCCGTGCCGCGTTCAATGTATTTTACACCATTTTTAATACTCACTTTAATGTCAAAATTATCACTTAATATTTCTTTGCATAAAGCAATAACTGTGGATAAACAGAGGCTATTTGTAGTATTTTCTACTTTCGCCTCTAGTTCTTGCGCATAAATATGTGTAAGCCAAGTATCAGGTTGTTCCAGTGTTACCGCATTTAGAAAAAGACTGGAAAATCCATAAGGTTCTACCTGCTTTCCTTGATTATGACTGCGATGCACGCCATACGCATAAATATTTTTTGCATAGCGTGGATTTGTCAGTTTATAGACTATCCCTTGAGCATCTTCTGCATTTAATTCAAAGTTTTTCTGTGTAAAAGAAAGGTCGGCATTTTTTTTAATAGATTTGTTCGTAAATTCAAGAGAATTTGCAAATAAATCTATGTGTGGAAATAAATCTATAATTTTTCCTAAAAATTCTTTTGTTACTTGAGTTTTTATAAAACTTCTTTTTAACACAAGCAGTATTGCTTGTAATAATAATGTTTTGCCATCTCCATTTTCACCTAAAAAATAAATTTCTTTACTTTTAGCTAACCCGTTTAGCTCAACTTTGTCAAAGCATACAAAGCCTTTTATGGTTAAATTATCTAAATAAGCGTTTTCTACTGCATACTGGTTATCAATGACGGCTTCATGCGTATCGGTTATCGTACTTAAAGAAGAAGCAAGTTCGTTGGGCAGTTTTTGGCTTTGCAGTTGTAAAAAGCTATGCTGATTAAATTGTTCAATTTTGTCTGTGATTTCAAATGTCTGTTTGTCTTTTTTTTTGTAAAAAAACAGACCACTTTTTTGTAATATAAGTCCTTACTGTAGATTCTGCCCAGCCAGTTGCTTGCACAATATCTTTTACGCTAACAATTTTTCCCTTATTACTGAGAAAGAAAGAAAAGGCTTTGAAGGCTTTGGCTTTGGCTGTTTTGTCTTTTTGCATAAGTGGCTTCTTGTTGAGAACTGAGGGACAGGACTTACCCCAACACTCGGCAACGCAGCTCGCCTTCCGCTAGTCGCACCTGCACCTCATCGTCTGCTTGCAGTGCGCGGGCGCGGCGAATTATCTGCCCCTGCTGATCTAGCACAATCGCGTAGCCACGCTGCAAGGTCGCCAGCGGGCTGACGGTATCAAGGTTGTGCAGCAGCCGGTGCAAATGCTGTTGATAGTCTTCTAGTTTGTGCTGCATCGCCTGGTGCAAACGCGCTTGCAAATACTGCTGTTGCAGGCGCAAGGGCGGGAGCATCAAGGTCGGGTTGTGTTGCTGCAAACGCGCTTGCAGCTGCTGGATATGCTGCTGTTGCTGCTTGAGTGCGCTGCGCAGGCTTTGCTGTAGGCGCAGGTCCAAGCGGCTTAAATGGCTGTTGAGATTGTCTAGGGTTTGGCGTGGATGCCGTAAGCGGGCTTGTAAATTGTACACATGCCGTTGTTTTTGTTGAAGTTGTGTTGACATGGCGCGCTGCAAACGCTGTTTGAGCTGTTGATTTTGGGTTTGCCAATGTTGCGTGTCGGGGCTGAGTAATTCGGCGGCGGCTGAGGGCGTGGGGGCGCGGACATCGGCGACAAAATCGCTCATGCTGACATCAATTTCATGCCCTACCGCGCTGATGACGGGCAACTGGCTGGCAAATATGGCGCGGGCTACTTGCTCGTCGTTAAACGCCCATAAATCTTCCAGTGAACCGCCGCCGCGGGTCAACAGTAATACGTCGCAATCGCGCCGTTGATTGGCTTGTTGCAGGGCTTTGACAATTGCCGTGGGTGCTTCTTTGCCTTGTACGGGTACCGCATAGATGCGCACGGCAATGCCGGCAAAACGCCGCTGTAATACGCTTAATATGTCCCGAATGGCGGCACCGCTGGGCGAGGTAATCACGCCTACGCGCTGTGGCAGCGCGGGCAGGGCTTGTTTGTGTTTGGGGTCAAACAAGCCTTCGCTGAATAATTTTTGTTTGAGGCGTTCAAAGGTGTGTTGTAACGCGCCAGTGCCAGCAGGAGCAAGGTGTTCGATCAGCAGTTGAAATTCGCCGCGTGCTTCGTAAAGACTGACCCGTCCGCGTGCCGTGACTTGCTGCCCGTTGTCAAGGTCAAAGTCGAGTAATTGAGCGCGAGAGCGAAACATCGCGCAGCGCACTTGCGCGTCGCTGTCTTTGAGGGAGAAGTACAGATGTCCCGAAACAGGGCGGGCGAGGTTGGAGATTTCGCCGCTCACTCGTACCAGTGCCAGTTGTTCTTCAAGCAAGCTGCGGGCGATGCGGTTGAGTTCGGCAACGCTGTAGATTTTTTCACGCATAACTATTCGCGGTCGGGCGCGTCTGCCGCTTCTTGCGCTGATTTAGTGGTCATCCACTGGTAAATTTGCTCATGCCAATGGTGAATTTTTGCCTGCAATTCGTGAATATCAATGCTCTTTAGACTGCGGGATTTGAGCAAATGATCGCCCGCCACCCACACGTCCGTGACTTGTTCGCGGCTGGCGGCATAGACAATTTGCGATAGCGCGTGATAGACCGGCTGGGTGGACAGTGAGCGCATGTCAATCGCGGCGATGTCGGCAGCTTTGCCGGGGATCAGGGAGCCGGTGAGGTGGTCAATGCCGAGTGCTTTGGCACCGTTGATAGTTGCCATACTCAGCGCGGTGGCAGCCGAGACGGCGCGAGCGTCTTGCGCCACACCTTTACCGAGCAGGGCGGCGGTTCGCATTTCGCCTAAAATGTCTAGGTCATCGTTGCTGGCTGCGCCGTCCGTGCCGAGCGCGACATTAATGCCGTTGTCGAGCAAGCGTTGCACTGGACAAAAACCGCTGGCGAGCTTGAGATTGGATTCGGGGCAGTGAATAACGTGAGCGCGGTGGCTGTGCAATAATTCAATGTCGTTATCGCTCAGTTGCGTGGCATGAACCGCCATGAGGCGTTCTGATAATAAGCCGAGTTTGTTGAGGCGTTCTAGCGGGCGTTCGCCATGCTGGGCGATGGCTTGTTGAACTTCGTCGGCGGTTTCATGGACGTGAATATGAATAGGCAGCTTATGCTGTTCGGAAAACTGCATCACTTTGCGCAGGGGTTCGTCGGAGACGCTGTACGGCGCGTGTGGCGCGAGCGGCGTGGTAATTAACGAATGTTGTTGATATTTTTCATGCACTTGCGCGGCTTTTTGCAAATATTCATCAGCATTTTTTGCCCACACAGTCGGGAAATCCAGCACAATTAAACCCACGCTGGCGCGTATTCCGGCTTGTTCAGCCACCTCAGCGATAATGTCGGGAAAAAAGTACATATCATTAAAGCAAGTCACGCCGCCTTGCAGCATTTCGGCGATAGCCAAACGGGTGCCGTCGCGCACAAACTCGGCATCAACCCAGCGTTGTTCGGCGGGCCAAATATGCTCATGCAGCCACTCCATGAGCGGCATATCATCAGCGTAGCCGCGCAGCAAATTCATCGCCGCGTGCGTGTGGGCATTGATTAAACCGGGAATGAGCGCGTGCGTGTGCAGACGGTGGGTGATACGCGCTGAAAATTCGCTGGTGGATTCATCGCTGGGCAAGATACCGATAATTTTGCCGTCGTGAATGGCGATGGCGTGTTTTTCTAAAACCAGTCCAGCCGGTTCGGCGGGAATGATCCAGCCCGCATAAATTAAAGTGTCGATGTGGCGCATAATGATCGTCGGTCGTTTGTGGTTCAAAAGAGTGGGAGGGCTAATCTCCAGATTAGCCGTTCTTACCCCGAAAATGTTTTTTGCTCGATTTTGGCATATTGCCGAATAAGCCGCGTAGGATTCGCGCCGCGTCTTTTAGCGGCGCGAACGCGAATGGTCGGCATTATGCCATTATCCCGTGTGCGCGACGAAAAGATATTGCGCACCCCAGCTCCAAACAGGAACAAAATAGGGTAGAGACAGATATTTTCGCTTGAAGAGATTGAATTATCTGTCCCAATTCAACCCTCGCGGGTCAAGGTTTGCAACCTGCACCCGCTGCCTACTCCAACACAAACCCCGCACAATGCACCACTTCCCACAACGCAGTATCCCAAGGATCACTACCAGCCGGGGCAACAACCCCGCAACCTTGATAATCTCCGCTTGCCAAACCTCTGGGCAGCACAAGGTCTAAAATCGGAAAATGCTGCGCCTGTTGCAAATTAAGCTGGCTTTGGTAAGGAATAATGGTATTGGGAAAACTCATGCTCAACGGAAAACCGAACGTATAGAAATCACCACTAGGGAAAATCAGCGCAACATAAAGGTCATGTAACGCGCTGTCGCCATTAGCGGTATCAAGGCTAAACACCAAACGCTCACCGATACGATAGCGGCTTTGGTTAAAACCCGCCGTAACACTGAATTGGCTAGGATTGCTTGGCGGGCTGACCGTGTTATCGACCTGCACTTCGCCAGTCGCCATATCCGACCACACGCCCTGCATATCTTGCGCTTCATAGGCCACGCGCCAAGTGCCGGTTTGTGGGAAGTTTTGGTGTAGCACTTGGTAACGCTGGTTTTGCGCGTCGTAGGTGAGTTGCGCTTGGTTGGCGGTGAAAATGGTCGCTTCGCCGTTGTAAATGACTGAATCATAACCGGTTTGCTGCATCAAACGGGCGCGGACTTTGCGGATGCGCTCGTTGCCTTCGGGGTAGGTTTTCACCCATAACAACGCGCCATTATTATCGGCTTGAATCACTGGATGCACTTGCACGATTTCCGGCGGCGGGTTGGCGGATGCGCCAGAACGTCCGAGCCAGCTTTTTTGTGCCAGCATCCCGTCGCGTAAGCCGTAAAAACCGTCATTATCGTCGTCTAATTGGGGTTTTTGCGCGGCAAATTGCGCACTATTGCGGCGAATCACTTGTTCGGCGCGGGTGTAGGCTTCCAATAGGTTCATGCCGCGCCGCGAGGCGTTAATAAAACTGTCGGAAAAGTTCTCTTGGCGCACATTCCAGGCTTCTGCGGTCGCATCGGAACTGGTGATAACAATGCGTTGCCGCTCAGAATCTTTCAATTCGCTTAAAAATGCGCCGGAGTAACAGGTGTCTAAAATCAGCACTTGCTGCACAAAATCGGGTAATTTATCTAACAAGCTGCGCAACTGTGACCCGTTAATGTCGCTGCTACGCGCCAATTGCAACGCCGCAGGATTTTTAAGCCCGTGCGAATGGATATACAACACAAATTGCTGACCGGGCAAGAAACTGCCCGCCACATCGTCCATTGCACGATTGAGTTCATTGAGCGGGTCAACCAGTTGATAATTCACCAATTTTTCATCGGCATTCTCATTCACGCCATCGCCATCCAAATCCTGCCAAGTCATCGGCGTAAAATAGACAATATCCTCATCCGCAAAACCTCGGTCTTTTAACAAACGATACATGCGCCGCGTCAGTTCATCGGTATAAGAAAACAAGGTGTTGTTTTGATGCGCCCCGCCGCCGGCAATCACAAATGCCTTGCCAAATATGCCCACATTGCCCGCTTGCGCTGGCGCATTGACGGTGATTTTGACACTGGCAGATAGACCACCGGCATCTAACGCAGTGATGGTGACGACTCCCGCACCCAGCCCCGTCACTTCGCCGCTATTGCTGACGCTGGCAAGTGCGGGATTTTCAGAAGTCCAACTGACGGCTTGTCCGCTTAACGGGGTTATCTGTTGGCTGTCACCAACTGTCAAGGTTAATTCCGCTGGTAAGGTTAATGGCGGTGCTTCGACTAAACCGGAATCCCAGACTTTGATGGTGCGATCCAAACTGCCGGAGTAAATGCGGCGGCTGTCGGGGGAGAAGGCGACGGCGCTGACATCACGGGTATGCCCTCTGAGAGTGCGCAGTTCGTTGCCGCTGGCTACGTCCCACAGTTTGAGGGTGTGACGACTGCCCGATATCAGCGTGCTGCCATCGGGGGAGAAGGCGACGGCGGCGACCGCGGGGGCGAAGGGAGAGGAGTAGGCAACGGCTTCGACCACATAGGTGGTATGCCGACTGATGAGAGTGTGCAGCTCACTGCCGCTGGCAACGTCCCACAGTTTGAGTGTGCCACCGTCACTGCCCGACACCAGTGTGCGACCATCAGGCGAGAAGGCAACAGCGAAGACATAACCGGGATGCTCGAGTGTGCGCAGTTCGCTGCCGCTGGCGACATCCCAGATTTTTAGATTACAGTCTTTGTCATTTTGTTGGGTGGTTTCATTCCAGACACAGCCTTGCCCGGAGGCAATCATGCGACCATCGGGGGAGAAGGCGACGGCGAGGACATTGTCGGTATGCCCGCTGAGTGTGCGCAGTTCGCTGCCGCTGGCAGCATCCCACAGTTTTAGATTGCAGTCTTTGTCCCATTTATGGGTGGTTTCATTCCGGACACAGCCTTGCCCAGAAGCAATCATGCGACCATCGGGGGAGAAGGCAACGGCGTGGACACTGGTATGCCCGCTGAGGGTTCGCAATTCGCTGCCGCTGGCAACGTCCCAGAGTTTAATAGTTTGCCAACTGCCCGACACCAAAGTGCGACCATCAGGGGAGAAGGCAACGGCGTTGACAGCACTGGTATGCCCGCTAAAGGTGCGCAGTTCGCTGCCGTTGACGGCATCCCAGAGTTTGAGGGTGTTATCATAATAACTAACTGACGCCAATGTGCTGCCATCGGGCGACAGTGCCATAGCCTTTATGTCGTGGTTGTAGCCCAAAGTGCGCAATTCGTTACCTCTGGCAACATCCCAGAGTTTGAGAGTGTTATCCACGCTGCCCGAAACCAGAGTGCGGCCATCGGGGGAGAAGGCAACGGCACGGACACCACCAGTATGCCCGCTGAATGTGCTTAGTTCGCTGCCACTGGCAACGTCCCAGAGTTTGAGGGTTCTATCACTATTGCCCGACACCAGAGTGCGTCCGTCTGGGGAGAAGGCAAGGGCATCGATACCACCGGTATGTCCGCTGAATGTGCTTAGTTCGCTGCCACTGGCAACGTCCCAGAGTTTGAGGGTGCCATCACTATTGCCCGACACCAGAGTGCGCCCGTCTGGGGAGAAGGCAACGGCATTAACCCAATCGGTATGCCCGCTGAGTGCGTGCAGTTCTCTGCCGCTGGCAACGTCCCACAGTTTTGGATTGCGATTGCAGTCTTTGTCATATTGTTGGGTAGTGTCATTCCAAGCACAGCCTTGCCCAGAAGCAATCATGCGACCATCAGGGGAGAAGGCAACGGCTTTGACACCACTGGTATGCCCGCTGAGTGTGCTTAGTTCGCTGCCGCTGGAAACGTCCCACAGTCTGAGGCTGTTATCCTCACTGCCCGACACCAGCGTGCGACCATCAGGGGAGAAGGCGACGGCATCAACCCAATCGGTATGCCCGCTGAGTGTGCGTAGTTCGCTGCCACTGGCAGCATCCCACAGTTTTAGATTGCAGTCTTTGTCATATTGTTGGGTGGTTTCATTCCAGACACAGCCTTGCCCAGAAGCAATCATACGACCATCAGGGGAGAAGGCAACGGCACCGACCCAACTGGTATGCCCGCTGAGTGTGCTTAGTTCGCTGCCGCTGGAAACGTCCCACAGT
>CAZOSP010000131.1:7936-9132 GCA_964582525.1 uncultured Thiomargarita sp.
CTGAGGCTGTTATCCTCACTGCCCGACACCACAGTGCGACCATCAGGCGAATAAGCAACAGAACTGACACCAAAAGTATGCCCCACCAACCGCTCCGGCGAGGGCATACTGTATAACTCATCTCCGGCTTGGGCTGCCGCCGTTCCCAGCATTCCCAGCAGCACAACGAAAAAGGTGCTGTATTTGAGGATGATTTGTTGGATTGACATTTTGCTATCTCCTATTTAATGATGAACGGATAGTATTACCCGCTGTCCGGTTTGCTCAAGCATATCAACTAGCGCATCAATGGTGAATTTTTCTACTTGACCGCGCATAATGTCGGCTACATAGGGTCTGGAGATGTGCAGGCATTGCGCCGCTTGGTCTTGCTCTAAGTGATTGGCTTTAATCCACTCACTTAAATGAATCATCAATTCTGATTTGATTTTGAGCTTACGCGCTTCGGCGGGCGCAAAGCCTAAATCTTCAAATACATTGCCATCAGCAGGCGTAGTCTGGCGGATTTCAGTATCAATTTGTTCTGTGTTCATGGTTTAGACCTCAAGGCAAGTAGGCGTTTGTAGCGAAGGTTGGCGATGGCTTTGTCTTGTTCTGCGGTAGTCTGGGTTTTCTTTTGAAAAGCATGTAGCACATACACGGCTTCCTCAAATTTTGCCACATAGATGACGCGGTAAATACCGTCAGGGTCTCGAATGCGAATCTCTTTAACCCCCGCGCCAATTTGGTTAAAGGGCTTCCAGTCTTCAGGCTCAAGACCACGTTGTACTCTATCAAGCTGAAAACCTATCTTACGTCTGCTGCTGACAGGAAAAGCCTTCACATCATCTAGGCTTGATCCTACCCATTGAATCGGTTTTTTGATCTTCATTTGAGTGAAGGATGGTCGAATTACGGAGGTTATTCTTACATAAAAACCAGCAATGCGGCATTCTAGTTTGGCTTTTTTCAGCAACCAAACTTACGCATGAACAAGGATCATGTCTTGATCAACGCCGCAATCGTTTCTGCCGACATGCCCTGTGCTGACAAGGCTTGTATCCACTTGCGGCGTTCTTCTATTACACCTTTTTCATACTGGTCGCGCCCGATTTCCTCATAGCCATATTCATCTTTCATTTGCGCGTATTCTGCGCTTGAAATTAAATCTTTTTCAATCAAGCCAAAGATTTTTTGAATCTGGGGATGATGATAGT
>CAZOSP010000132.1:0-9120 GCA_964582525.1 uncultured Thiomargarita sp.
TTTTTTGCCAAAAAGTGTAAACTGCTTTGGTGGGGATATGAAGGATGCCTAAAAATCCATGCTTGGATCAAACACATTAGGCTGCTGGGTTAAACCACTGGTCATGCCGCGCACCAAAACATTCATGTTGCTAGAAGCTGCGCCACTGACCACAAAACCCACAACGGCATTACGCGGACTCTTTTCAACTAAACAACGTCCACTTAGATTCATCAAGCGACTGTCCACAGAATCCGCATCTAAATCTTCCAAACTCGCCGTGCCTACAAAATTATTACCATAAGCCTCAGCGGTATAAACGCCCGGATTTAAGCTGACAATCATCGCTGCATCGGTATCATTGGGCGGAATTAAATTAGCACTTAAACTGCTAATTTCAGAAGCAGAACTGTGTTGCTTCCAAAAACAATTGCTGTCTTTTTGCACCGGGGTAGCACCTTGTAATTCATACAAAGTTAAACAGGCTTCTTGCACTCCATCGCCTAATGCAGAATCCTGCGCACGAAGTAATATTTTTTTAGGTTGTGTACCACTAATGACAAAACCAGCGACTACTTGATTGTGATTATTAGCCACACCCCCCGTCCCAATCGGACAGCGGACGCTGATATTGGTGAGTTGGGCGGAATCAGAGGGTATTGAACAAAATGCACCCTCCCAACTACCGCCATTGCTAGTACAACTGCTCTCATCACTACATAAAGATAAATCTAATGCTCCACTTTTATCAAAACAAGCTTGTACGGCAGGGGCGAGAAACAAATACAATGCCGTTAATGCAAAATTACTTAAAATGGTATACTTTTTCATATGTCACCCTATGGAATAAAAAACAGAAATAACCATTTATTTTTAGAGAATGGCTATCTCTGTAATTAAACGATATTAAACTAAGATTTGCTTATTGACAGATGGCTCTGATGTACTTGCCTGAAGGAATAGCGTCAGCCTCTGTTTCTATAGCAAAAACATAGTAATAACCATTTGATGTTTTGCTGATTGCTTTAGGGAAAGAAACATTATTCTTATCTTCCCAAGAAGGTTGATCCCAGCCTTTATACTTCAAACGTCCAGAGAAACCAGCACCATCATTGCGCTGAATGCGTAATGTTTGGCAACCTGGACTCACTTGCCATTGAAATGCCGTCAAGGCTTTTTTGTTACTAAGACCAATAGCATCATCAAGTTCACATCCAAAAGTAGTACAGCTACCTGTATCCTGACTAATAATCGAACCATTCCCTGCCCATGTATAACCATTTGAAAAAGCGGTATCAACAGATGAGGCTGTTTTGCGATTATCGTTATTGCGATCACTCGTCACGCAATAAGCTGTAACCCCAGTTACACTGGAAACAGGAGACATTGAAGTTACTGAAGTCGTTGTATAAGTACCTGAGTTTGGAATGGTGACAGGTAAAGTTGCTGTGTAGCTTGTGCTGGAAGTTGAATCCCATCCTTTGCTGGATACTAGAACTTTAAGATCAGAGGGAGTTCGTATTTCTAAATAAGGACATTTGTTACTTTCTTGCATCCATTGAAATACGACCGTAGAAGATTCAGAAGAATGTGGGTGCATGTTAGCTTGATCTCTATCACATCCCCAGCAACTCATGGTGGGTTTGATGAGAGAGCCAGCGCCGTCAAATATTGTCTGATTGCTAGTCTCCTGTGCTGGATTTACACTAAAAACTTGCTGAGCAAGATGATGCCAAGTATTATCTCTGAGGGCTTTTGCAACAAGTATATAATCTCCAGCATTTCGTATATAACCTGTTGAAAACTCAAAGTGATAGGTTTCATTTGGGGATAGTCTAAGATTGTCAATGTGCTTAGATGTACTTGTATTAGCCCATTGCATATCGAACAGATACCCACCTGATGTTTGGTGCACAGCCAACGCTAATCGAGATATAACCAAATCTGAATTGCCTGTATTTTTAACTTTGAATTGAGCATCAAAATTAGGATTTTGACTAGTACTGTTAGAATCAGCATAAGTTGGATGCTTGTACCAAAAGTCATAAACTTTTAATCCACCAACACCAGATACCTGTTGTCTAAATTCTGGGAGTAAGGGATATAGTTTATTGCCTGGGCAAGCGGTACTCTTTACATCTCTGTGCCCCAGTATGTTAGGCAAATAAACTTGATTATTCCAATAACTAGAACCCAGAGGATCAATGTCTTCTTTTTTAGTTTTCCAAGCAACTAACTCTGCCGCTGCTGACAAAGCTGCGCCTGTAGGTTCGATATTTGTGAAGTCACCTAAGAAAGCAATGCCTACTGTATGTGCATTATTGATAGCTCCTCCCGCAGCATGGGCACCAATAACATTGTCTCCGCCCTTTCTTCCCTCATAAATAATACCATTTGGATCAATAAGATAATTGTATCCAATATCACCCCATTGATTACTAACAGCATGAAAACGAAGTATTCCACGTACCACTTGAGGCCAATCAGTAGAGCTATTATTGCTTACAGTATGATGAATAACTACATGACTAACTGTAGTATATGAAGGTGCCCAAGTAGCTATAGATTCATCAGCTCCCCAGTTACTACGGGAAACAATATTCACCTGATTAGCTCTTCGATTTGAGATGTTAGATAAATTTATTATTCTTTCTAACATTTCAGGTGAGGTTTTCTCAGAATAAATAAAATGAGTAGAGATATTAATTAATTCTGGATAAGCATTTTGCTCATTTGGAACAAGTTCAACGATATACTCAACATACTTATGGTATTCGTCAGGTATGTTTAACATGGGAGAAGAAAATAAGCCAGAATACTCAAATTCCTCCTCGTTAGTATCTTGACTTAAATCATGAGCATGAACATGCTGCCAATCTGACCAATTTGTTTTATCTTTACTGGTTCTAATTTCTATATCAATAGATGATTGATAAGGATATTTAGCTCTCCAACTGAAACCGATACCTGAAAACAGTGTCTCCGACTCCAAAATTCCCGAATACCGATGTTCTGAATTTCTACGAGAATGCAAGTGGATTTCTTGTGAGTGCGACGTTGTGATCGGAATGGTATTGTCAATATTTTCTGCATAAGCTGCAGCCCCTCCACCTAAAAATAGCGTAATAAAAAAAGTAAAGGGCACACAATAAAACCTTGCAAATTGTTTGTTAGCCCCTATTTTTATGAAATAGTTTAAGTAACTCATGGTAAATTCTCCTTAATCCCAAGCAGGGATTGATTAGCCATTGCAGAAAGTCAATCAAAAAAATTGACAAAAAAATTATCCCACAATACACTTTTTCTCTAAACCAACCCTCACTATCCATTTAGGAACTCTCAGGATAAATTTATGAACCTCAGCAAAAAATTAAAATTTATGTGCGGGTTAAAAGGGTTGCCGCTGTGGTCGCTGTCACTGATTTAAGGTATTATCGCCTCCGTAGATGTTATGCGGATATGTCATTGAATCGTATTACGTTATGCGATAAAATGCCTTTGCCGTAACAATGCTGTTTACTGAGCTACCATAGATAGGCATTTTTGCTGTCATCCTGTTATGAACAACAAACACAGAAAAACCCTCGAAATCATCTTCACTGACTCGGTGAACGCTAATGTGGAATGGCGCAAAATTGAGGCACTGTTTATTGTACGTAGCCCGGTAGCCCGGTAGGGTGCGCGACATCTTTATCGTCGCGCACGCGGGATGATGGTACACTGCCGAGCATTCGCGTTCGCGCCACAAAAAGCCCGGTAGGGTGCGCGACATCTTTATCGTCGCGCACGCGGGATGGTGGTACACTGCCGAGCATTCGCGTTCGCGCCACAAAAAGACGTGGCGCAAACCCTACTAGCCTTTATTGAAACCCTTTTGAATCACCATTAAAAACCCATGAGGGTTTTGCGTGCGCACCGATAAAGATGGCGCGCACACTACCTCTAAATTCTGCATGATGTTATTTTGCAGAGTATTAAAAACTGTCAGTTTAGCTCAGGCGATATGCCCGCAAATCTAACAACAAGAGAATAGTTGTTCATGAAATTTGAATGGGATACAGGCAAGGAGTTAATTAACATACAAAAACATGGTATTTCATTTGAACAAGCCTCTTATGTTTTTGCCGACCCTTTTGCCTTGAATCGTTTTGATGATGAACATTCCGATGAAGAAGATAGATGGGTGCTGTTGGGAAAATCATTCAATGAGATTATTCTTGTTGTTGTGCATACTTTTAAAACTGATGAAGGTACTGAGTTTGTAAGAATCATAAGCGCCAGAAAAGCCACAAAACAAGAAAAGCAAACGTATCAAAAGAGGTGTCCAAAATGAAAGATGAATATGATTTTAGTCATGCAGCGCAGGGTAAATTTTATAGACCTTTAGAGGAATTGGATATTCCAATATATTTAGATAAAGAAGTAAAAGATTTCTTTATCCAAAAATTACGGGTTAAAGGTCAGCCATTTTCCTTAAATGAAACCATTAATTCTCTGCTTAAGAAAGACATAGAGATTTCAAATCAACTGGTAAATTAGTATTCGCGTTCGCGCCATCATAAAGACGTGGCGCAAACCCTACTAGCCTGCATTTACGATATTAAAAACAAAAATCGATACCGCGCATATTGGAACTTTTGCCGTTAAGTAAGTGGCAAGCACCTCTGGGAGTGCTGGTCTCCTGACCAGCACAAGCGGCTTTCAGCCGCTTCGCTAATCAGGAGATTAGCGATCCCAATCTTAACTTAACGGCAGTGGTGTTGAAGGGGGCTGTCGCGGGCGCGGATTTCGGGTATGATGCCCACACACCTGCCAATAATTATTGGCACGGGTCATTGCGCAGCTATAGACTTTCAGGTATATAATCCCCCGACATTTCCAAATAAAACAAGAGGATTTAACATGAACATCCAACAAGCAATTACCCAAACCATGCCGCAACTAGCACCGGAAAAACAGCAGGAAGTTTTGGATTTTACGGACTTTCTTCTCGAAAGGCAGCATCAGCAAGCGACTAAAAACGATATACCGCAAGGCAGCGACGGGCGGATATTTTGCGCAGCTTAGCGAAACGCAAGGCACTACCGGGTGTTACCGATCCGGCTGCTTGGCAACGGGAAATCAGACAAGACCGGTCATTACCAGGGAGAGAATAATGGTTTTGATTGACAGCAATCTCATTATTGACTCTATCAAAGAAGAATACCCTCAATTGCTACAATTTATCGAAAGATGTAATCCATCAACACGGCTGACTTTGCTTGGATTACTGACTTAAACGTGGTCAATCCTTTGAACTCGTGAGGCGGACATCTGTCATTGTGTCGCGTGGCACTCCGCTTATGCAACCTACTGGCTACAGGTGAGAATGAATTTATGAACCTCAGCGAAAAACTGAAATTCATGCGTGTGTTTAAGGGGTTGTCGCAGGAGCAGATTGCTGATCAGTTGGGCTTGTCAACGGTGGGTTATGGCAAGATTGAACGTGGAGAAACCGATGTGAGTTGGTCACGCTTAGAAAAAATTGCTCAAGCAATGGATATTGAATTAGAACAACTATTGGGCTTAACAGAAAACAATGTATTTAATTTTATTGGCAATTCAAAAGATTTTAATAAAAATGGTGTTATTCAAAATTCTTCAAATAATGTGAATCCTCAAGGCGCAATTTATTTAACGGAAACTCAATGTATTCACGAATTAGAAAAAAGCCGTTTATTGATTCAGCAGCATGAAAAAGAAAATGCGTTACTAAAAACGCAAATTAAGCAATTAGAGGAAATAATTGAATTGTTGCGCGGTGAGAAAGCGGTGATTGAGCATCGTTGCTAAACTTGCCGGCTGCGGATTTGTACATTGACACGCTTCTTCTCATCAACCTATCTACCTTGCTCATTTTAATTGACCTACAGGTGTTGCGCTTTTACCCTATGATTACTGCATACCACCGTCATATACGCCTTCAGTCATGTTGTGGGCAACCCTGAGTTTCTTTCTTGGTGTTCTGACCTGTCAACAACTTCCTGTTTTACCACCGCTGTTGTGGTGGTTGCTTTGCTTAAGCAGCCTCGCTTTAAGCTTTCTTTTACGCAAGCATCGCTTGCTCGTTTATTTTTCGCTGTTCTTATTTGCTCTCAGCTGGTCAGCTTGGCGTGCTGACATTTTATTAGAACAACGCCTTCCTAAACATTGGCAGCAGCAAGATGTACGCATTCAAGGCAAAATTGTATCTTTACCCACTAGGCAGGAACGCGCTACGCGCTTTGAATTTGTGCTTCAACAATTACAATTTCAACAGCAAAATTATCCGCTGAGCGGACGCATTCGGCTCGATTGGTACGATAGCCCCGAACAAGCCGCGCCTGATTTACGCAGCGGGCAACATTGGCAGTTCTGGGTGCGCTTAAAACGCCCGCATAGCAGCCTCAATGCGGGTGGATTTGATTTTGAAAGCTGGTTGTTTCAAAAACGCATTATGGCTTTGGGGTATGTGCGACAACAACCCGCTGCGCAATTGTTGCAGGACGCGCCGCATTGGCGTATTGAGACTTTGCGTTCTGCCTTGCAACAAGCCCAGCAAGCGCATTTTTCCACACATCCGCATCATGGCTTGCTGGGCGCTTTAAGTATCGGCGAGCGCGGCGGACTGACAGAACAACATTGGCAGCTTTTTCGGGCGACCGGCACTAGCCATCTGATGGCTATTTCAGGCTTGCATGTGGGTTTGGTGGGGCTATTGATGCTTGGGCTCAGCCGTCTGCTGTACCGCTACTTGGGCGGACGTTGGCTGTTGTACTTGCCGGCTTTTTATCCGTCCGCTGTGATCGCGCTGCTGGCGGCGTTTTTTTACGCACTGTTGGCGGGTTTCAGTATTCCTACCCAACGCGCTGTATTAATGCTTGCTGTAGTGCTGGGCAGTCGCCTGTTTAAGCGCAATCTTCCACTGACACAAGGTTTTGCTTTGGCTTTATGGGCGGTCTTGTTATACGATCCGCTGGCGGTGCTTAGTTCGGGTTTTTGGCTATCATTCGGTGCAGTTTTCACGCTTTTATATGCTTTTTCAGGACAAACTCCGCCTACACAGACCTGGCGTGAGCTGCTTCAAGCCTTTCATCAAGTCCCGTCTTTGTTTCATTTTAATGCGTTAATGGGATATTGGCTGAAGCGTTTGAAAACCTGGCTGTTCGCCGCGCAAGTGGCGGTTTTTATTGGGCTAACGCCGCTGTTGCTGTGGTGGTTTGGACAACTGCCACTGACCTCTGTAGCCGCCAACGCAATCGCTATCCCCTGGGTGGGCTTGCTAATCGTACCTTTGGTTTTGCTAGGCAGCTTAACACTGCTGATACTGCCCGACATCGGCATTCCCATCCTGCAAATTGCCTTGCGGTTGATTGATTGGCTGATGGCTTGGCTGAATTTCTGGGCTGCCACGCCCTTCGCCCTGTGGTCACAAGCCACGCCGCCCGCTTGGTCAATTTTACTGGCTGGGGTTGGGGCTTTTTTGCTGCTGCTGCCTGCGCATTTTCCCGCCCGTTGGCTTGGCGTTTTTTGGTTTTTACCGGCGGTGCTATACAGCCCGAAGCCGCCTGAAGTGGGCGAATTTCGTTTTACTCTGCTAGATGTCAGTCAAGGTTTAGCCGCCGTAGTACAAACTCGCCAGCATGTGTTGGTATATGACACTGGCACGGATTTTTTTGGTAAAGCCGTTGTCGTGCCTTATTTGCGCAGTCAAGACCTACAAAAAATCGATATTTTGCTGATCAGTCATGCCGATTGGGATCACATCGGCGGCGCGCAAAAACTGCTCAAGGCATTGCCGGTCGAGCAGATTATCAGCAATGCGCCCGCACATTTTTCATCCCAAGCGGATAAGCTCAAACCTTGCCTGCGTGGACAAAGCTGGCGATGGGATGGGGTATTATTTGAAATCCTGCACCCCGCGCCCGACAGCGATATACGCAACGACAATGATGGCAGTTGCGTGTTAAAAATCAGCACAGCAGGCAGCAGCCTACTATTGACGGGCGACATTGAAAAACGTGCGGAAGTCAAGTTGTATTTAGCCGTAGGCGCGAAATTATCCGCTGATGTTTTGGTCGTGCCGCATCACGGCAGCCGCACTTCTTCTTTGAGTTTGTTCATAAAAAAAGTCAATCCGCACTACGCGCTATTACCGGTCGGCTACTTAAACCGCTATCGCTTACCGCATCCGCAGGTGGTGCAGCGTTATCAGCAGCAAGGGGTTAAGCTGCTCAGTTCCGCGCAAGACGGAGCGATTGGGTTTTATTTCGGCGAAGATAGTGTGTCTGAACCACGCACAGCAAGGGAGCAGTATCAACGTTATTGGCGAAATTGAGGCGCGAGTGGCTGGATTGCGGGCAGGGGGCTTAACAGTTTACTTCTTTGTCTGAAAACTCTGTAAAAGGTATATCGCACCCCGCCTAAAAACTGCGCTCAGGGATATTTTTAACTGAAAACGGCATCCTTCATAGCCCAGTTAACAAACAAGGGCTGCCGCGCCAGAAAGATATAGCGGAAACACACCAATTCTGAGAACTCCGAAAAACTTTTTTCGCCCATAATCAATCACTTATGCAAATACGCTTTACCTAAAATCAATGACTTACAGACTTTTTCAGAGTTTTCAGTTGGGTACATATAGCCGACATTCCGCACATGCCACAGATAAGCATTTGATTTAATTAGTCTATTCATTCAACTTATACCCAAATAAGTTGAATTTTAAACTTAAAAATCAAATAGTTGCAAGGGGTATGCGGAATGTCGGATATAGCACTTCAGACAAATAATTTCCAAAAATCTGATAGGTCTTGAAGACCGGTCAGGCTTGAGTGCCGGGGTGTGAACGGTTACATACTCAAGTCTTTAGTTTTTTTCTCGTTCCCAAGTGCTACTTGGGAATGCTATCTTGACCGCGTTGCGGTCTATACGACAACAGCTTTGTAGGGTTTGCGCCGCGTCTTTTTGCGGCGCGAACGCGGACAGGTCGGCATTGCCCGCGTGCGCGACGAAAAGATGTCGCGCACCCTACTTGGCTATCTTGACCGCGTTGCGATCTGTACGATAACAGCTTTGTAGGGTTTGCGCCGCGTCTTTTTGCGGCGCGAACGCGGACAGGTC
>CAZOSP010000133.1:0-8986 GCA_964582525.1 uncultured Thiomargarita sp.
TAAGCTATGCTTACACCCAAATAGACACGCGCCAACTCGACTGCCAACACCTTTTAGAATGCGACAACCCAGACGCACTGGTACTTGCCATTCTCTGTGATTTTCACGGACAAGACCCCAGTATAGTCATACGCACTATCATCCAACGCCTACAAACCCTGTTACAAGATGACAGCACAGGCTTTCGTGAATACTTTGCCATGCTCGAAATCTTATCTGAAAACAGAAACCTACAAACTCTAGTCAATGAGGAATTCGCCATGTTAAGCAGCACCAAACTCAGCAGCCTGCCCTCCTACCAAAAAGGACGGCAAAGCGGCATACAAGAAGGACGGCAAGAAGGACGGCAAGAAGGACAGCAAGAAGGCGAACATTTAGGCGAACACAAGGGACTTGCGCGTTCTTTACGCTACCTGCTCGAACAAAAATTCGGCAACTTACCGGGTGTGATAGAACAACAAATGCAGAACGCCGATGACGAACAGCTTTTGCACTGGATGGGGTGCGTCCTACAAGCCAACGACTTGTCTGATGTATTCAGCAGGCTGCGGTAAGGCCATACCCGCATCTGCCTAAATAGATGCGCTTCCTGTCGTCAGCACATCCACCTTGCTACAAACCCTAGTCAACGAGGAATTCATCATGCTCAGTGCCACTAAACTCAGCAGCCTGCCCTCCTACCAAAAAGGCTATCAAGAGGGTTATCAAGAAGGCTACAAAAAAGGGCTTGCGCGTTCTTTACGCTACCTGCTCGCACAGAAATTTGACAACTTACCGAATGTGATAGAACAACAAATGCAGAACGCCGATGACGAACAACTTTTACAATGGATGGGGTGCGTCCTACAAGCCAACGCCCTGACTGATGTATTTAGCCTTTAGGCTGCGACAAAATACGAGGAACAAAACTATGAGTATGTCTTTTGACCAACCAGCACCGACACTGGAAGAGGTGTGGCGCTTATTTAGAGAAAACGCCGAACAACAAAAGGAAACCGACCGTCAGTTACAAGAAGCCATCCGTGAAATGCGGCAGCAAAGCAAAGAAACTGATTTAATGTTTCAGGAAACCGACCGTCAGTTTAAAGAAACCGACCGTCAGTTTAAAGAAACCGACCGTCAATTTAAAGAAACCGACCGAAAACTTCAGGAGAGCGGCAAAAAAATCGGCGAATTGGGCAACCGTTTAGGTGAATTTGTCGAAGGCTTGATCAAGCCCTCCGTCACGCGACTATTTCAAGAACGCGGGATAGCCGTACATAAAACCGCCAGTGACATCAATGCCAATAATCCTGAACTGGACTTAGCGATGCAGATTGACCTGTTTGTCATTAATAGCGATGCGTGTGCTTTAATTGAAGTGAAAAGTAAACTAAGCCTTGATGACGTGAATGAACATATCGAACGGATGGGTAAATTCAAGCCACTGTATCCTGAATACGCCGATAAAAAAGTCTATGGTGCTGTAGCTGCCATGATCATTCCTGACAACATCGCCAAATATGCCTACCGTCAAGGCTTTTTCATCATTACCCAAAGCGGCGAGTCAGCAGTTATGCTGAACGATGCGGCATTTCGCCCCAAAGCCTGGTGATGTACTTGCAGCATTACTGTATCCTCTAGATTTTCAGATAATTAAATTGCCTTCCGTAAACCTGACAGGTCTTCAAGACCTGTCAGGTTTTTGGAAAGTATTTATCTGAAGCACTATATTTAGCTAAAAACAGTTTAAGCAACAAGGAACAAAACCATGAGTATGTCTTTTGACCAACCAGCACCGACACTGGAAGACGTGTGGCGCTTATTTAGAGAAAACGCCGAACAGCAGAAGAAAACCGCCCGAATGATAGAGGAGACCGATCGTCAGTTACAAGAAGCCATCCGTGAAATGCGGCAGCAAAGCAAAGAAACTGATTTAATGTTTCAGGAAACCGACCGTCAATTTAAAGAAACCGACCGTCAGTTTAAAGAAACCGACCGAAAACTTCAGGAGAGCGGCAAAAAAATCGGCGAATTAGGCAACCGACTGGGAGAATTTGTTGAAGGCTTGATCAAACCCTCCGTCACGCGACTATTTCAAGAACGCGGGATAGCCGTACATAAAACCGCCAGTGACATCAATGCCAATAATCCTGAACTGGACTTAGCGATGCAGATTGACCTGTTTGTCATTAATAGCGATGCGTGTGCTTTAATTGAAGTGAAAAGTAAACTAAGCCTTGATGACGTGAATGAACATATCGAACGGATGGGTAAATTCAAGCCACTGTATCCTGAATACGCCGATAAAAAAGTCTATGGTGCTGTAGCTGCCATGATCATTCCTGACAACATCGCCAAATATGGCTATCGCCAAGGCTTTTTCATCATTACCCGAAGCGGCGACAGTGCCGTCATGCTAAACGACATGGCATTTCGCCCTAAAGCCTGGTGAGACATTAGGACGAGTCCTATCAGAAAAACAACCTGTCCGATGTATTTATTCAATCGTATTGATGTGCTAAACGGAAACAGATTCCTCTGTTGAGCCAAGGACTAACACATCTTGAAAAAATAAACCAGGCTGTTCTTTCCAGTTACCTAGATATTTTTTCAACACAGTTAAACCTGACTCATTGCACAAACTCTCTAAACCTTCTGATGTAATACCTATAGCACTTTCAGGGAGTTCCGCCCAGCTTGGACATCGCCAATGTTCTGAGCCATGCGCTGAACTGTCAAATATCCACTGCGTTTGTGCTGTACGATGAAAACGTCCCAATTCTTCAGTACGGTTTTTTAGACTGGCTTGATACATTTTATCCAAAATAAAAAAGCTAATAATGGCTTTACCCTTAGGCTTCAGAACTCGTTTGACTTCTTTTAAGTAAAAGCGTGCATCTGTTTCATTCAAGTGCGTCCACACCGATAACGCAGTGACTAAATCAAACTGCTGCCCGTCCAGCGGCCAAGGCTTGAGTTCTTTATGCTGATTGGACGCATACATAGAATTGTGCACATCAAAGTGAATAAACTCAAAAACTGGCGAAGGATAATGCTGCTGGCAAAATTGAATATCGGCTTGCATCACATCTAAACCAATATATTTACCACCGTCAGAAATAAAGGCTTCGCTGGCAATACCCAACAAACCGGTACCACAACCCACGTCTAAAATTTGGTTGCCGGTTTTTTTGTCTAAATGCAAAAACATGAGTGTTTGAAAAATACCAATCACATGCGCCCATTCTGCATAAGAAAATTTACCGCCACGGCGATTATCTTGAGTAGGGATTAAACGCAAGTTTTGTGTTCTACGCACATGTTCTTTGTCAAGGGGCAGGTACAAGGCATCTAATTCTTCATAAGTTGGCATGGATTATCCTTTTTTATTTAACTGATTTAAGCATAAGAAGTACGCACTTTTGTTATATAACAAAAACATATCATTTGTAAAAGTTAATGTGAGCTAAGACCTTCTAGGTTTTGAAAACCTAGAAGGTCTGAATCCTACAACTGATGCACTTTAGCTATAGCACGAATATATTGGCGTGTTGGTTTTTCAATAAGGCGATAAGAAACATAAGCCACTAAAATAGAAATGATTAAATAAATTGGCAAATACATTAAAGGAGCTTGTCGTGCGCTCGCTTCTATTTGTAACAATACCAGTATATGCAGCAAATACAAAGAATATGAAATCTCACCTAGAAAATCACCGATTTTATTTGCTAACAAAGCATGCGTTTCTGAAGTAAAAAAAATGATTATAAAAAATATTAAGCTCATGGCTATCCCGATATTTATATCCTGCCATAACTGGTGTTCATAACCCGTTAAGCGGCTAAAAATTTGTGGATACAACAAGGGGATGACGCATAATGCAAGAACAAACCAAGGCTGCTGCCAAGCGATTGGAGGAGACCAATGACGATAAAGTATGCCTAAAAGCGTGCCTGATAAAAAAAAGGGTAGGGCGCGTAATAAGCTTAAATCATAGGGAAAACCGAAGATTGTTCCGCTATAGCGGGGGAAGCCTAGATAGGCGACAGCTAAAAAAATTATCAGGATAGTGCTGTAGAAATAAATAACTGATTTTGCGTAAAGCCACCAAAATAGAATAAACAAAAGATAAAACTGAATTTCTGTTGGAATTGTCCAAAGTACAGAAGTGCCGAACATAAAACTTAAATGCGCTAGTAATGCTTGATAATCAGGTATCTGATACAAGGCATTAAAGCCAAGCTGAGAAGCAATATAAGAAGCGGTAACCAAAAACACAAATAAAGGCAGCACTCTTGCGATTCGTGCAAAAATAAAACTGTGGATATGATGAGGTATGCAGTCTTTTTCGAGATAAAGATACGCCATCAAAAAACCACTGAGCATAAAGAACAACATCACGCCAAGCTGACCAGCACCATGCCCTAAAACACCCGCAAATAGTTGGGTTGAATTGCTGTAGTGACTGACCAAAACAATCAGCGCGGCGATTGCGCGTAACGTATTTAATTTGCGAATTTGCATAAAAAGCACATAAAAAAACCTGCCAAGCAACGACTTGGCAGGTTTTGAATTTACATTACACCCCGTAAAATACGAGATGTAACAAACACTTTTTAATCAGCTAAGATGATGAACGAATTACCGTCTTTGCTGAGGGTAATACCCGTCAATTTGACTGCTGTTGCACCCGGCGCACCAAACTCAGCATCCGCTGTAATGCGCAGTTTGTTAGCCATGGCACCAATAACTGCACCAGTGCTATCAACAGCTTCATCATTTGAAGTGGTCAAGGCAGCGACACCCGTTGCGGTAACAATATCAGCTATCGGGATAATACCGGTAGATTGACCCGCTTTCAAGGTAAAGCTCATAATTGTGGGACCTTCCGCACCTTTATCATTGTAAGCTTTCAAATGTACCAAACCGTCAGTTGAAGAAGGATTGGTGACACGAACAAAGTATGGATAAGCAGCATCTGCGGTCAATGCCATGCTAATGCTATCGCTAGTACCACCTTTTTCAACACTACCGCAATCTACCGTGACAGAAGGTGTGCTATAACCCGTTGCAGCTTTCGGGTTATATTGGACCGTGTATTTTTCCACAGGCTGAATTTCGGTTACGCCATTCACCGCATAACAAACGCTCACGCCATTTTTAGGAGCATTACCAATCTCAAAAGTCGCTGTCGTTTGCGTTAGAGTCGCAGCATAATCACTTGTTATTGGATCAGTTGAGCAGTTAGTATGCAAGAATACACGCTTTTTGGCTGCCTCGTCAGTGTAAGCACCATTCTCTGAAGCCGCACTAAAGTCACCCGTTACAACCAAGGTGGTGTCTTTCACGACTGTACTAACAACAGCAGTTCCTAGAGCAGCAGAATCTTTGGCCTTGGGATCAGGCTTAAATTCATGTTTCAAGGCACAAAGTTCTGCATACTTCGCACCAGCACCGGTAGCGGTAGCTTTTACAAAGCTCTTATTACCATTGGTAACATCGGTAACTTGTTTACGTGAATTTTCAGCAGAGAAAGAAATCACCGCGCCAGAGGTATCAATATAGGTTGACACCGTTGCACCATCGCCGATACGACCCGTGGTACCACCTGCTGTTGCTTGCGCGGGGTCAACATAGAGACCATAGGTCAGACCCACGTTGGCTTGTGCATCCATGCTAATGGTAGGGGTTGTCAACTGGAAGTAGTTAGAGCTACTACCCGTATCGCTTTTTAAGAAATCTGCTGTATTACAAGCAGCAGCAGTGTCTACTTTCTTCGTAGATAACTCGTAAATCACACCCTTGCCACCATCAACCAACGAAGCGGCTCCAGCGGTAATACAAGGATTAGCAGCAGCAGAAGCAGTGCCACCCGTATAAGGAACAAAATGCAGTTCAGGCGCGGCAGTCGCTACAAATTTAGCATTATCCAGCTTGAACAGCACGGTGTAAGATTTTTCTTCACCCAAGTTAAAGCCAAATTTAGCTTTAGCGTCCAGAAGACCAGTAGTACCAGCAGAAAGAAGAGCAGTCGCGCTAAAATCAATTTCTTTAGCAAACTTCGCTGAAACGGGAGCCGTGCTATTCATATCAACAACAGCGAATGCAGGGGTTACTAAGGCAGAAGCAACGGCAACTGCCAGTATTTTTTGTTGAAAGTTAAGCTTCATGTAAGGAATCTCCTTGTTAAAAATAAAATAAACAGAATCTGTCGAAATACAGCTATGTACCATAAAGGTAGCGATTTGTATAGTATCAATTTATGGGATAGCCCAATGCATGCATTTTAACAGGTATTGGCTGCTTGTAACAGTATTAAGCTAAAGTTGTTACTAGACAGTGATAAAATACCTGAAGTTTCCAATAATTGCTACTACATGGGAGGCATTGTATCATGCCCAAATAAGTTTCCCAAGCTGTTAGGATTAAAGGTTAGTGATTGCAGATAAGCGGGATTGGGAAGCTATTTTATAAATTTTCTGATATATCATTATTCTAAACCTGACAGGTCTTGAAGACCTGTCAGGTTTAACGCGGACATTTAATTATCTGACCCCGTCACTACTCACTTTATCAGCCACTTATGCAACATTTAACGCCCGAATCCCTGTATCAGCAAGCTGTCGCAGTGTATCAGCAAGGACAGTTTAAGCAAGCAGAAAAGCTTTGTTTACAAATACTGCAACATCAGCCGCGTTATGCGCAAGCACTGCATTTGTTAGCGGTTATTTGTGCGCAAACGCAACGCTTAAGCGAGGCAGCCGCTTATGCGCAAAAAGCCATTAAAGCGGAACGCAAACGCGCCCAGTATCACAATACCTTAGGTAATATTTTTCAACAGCAGGGCAACTGGGAGGCTGCTAAAAGCAGTTACCAACAAGCGGTGCGTTTGTCGCCTAAGCTTGCTGATGCGCAGCATAATTTGGGCGAAATGTTTCGCAAGTTGGGCGAGTTGGTATTGGCTGAGGCTTGTTTTTTGAAGGCGGTCAAGCTCAAACCAGACTATGTGGAAGCTCTAAAGGCTTTAGGGCTTTTGTATGAGCAGCAGGAACAACTGGATAAAGCGATAGCTTATTATGAAAAGCTCTCCCAAGCCCAGCCGCAACTGGCTGCCGGACATTATGCTTTGGGCATTTTATTGCGGCGGCAACATCAACTGGAAGCCGCATTGGACAGTTTTACCCAAGCCACTAAAGTGCAACCAGAGGATCAACAAGCACATCTGCAAGCCGCTGAAGTGTGTCAGTTATTGGGACATCGAGAGCAGGCTTTGCAGCACCTGTACGCGATTGCGGCACTGCAACCTAGTAATAAAGATTTTTGTTTTAAGCTGGCAGGTTTTTGTAATGTGAGTGGCTACTCAACAGCGGCGATTGAATTTTATCATCGGGTGTTGCACCTAGATACGGAGTACGCACCGGCTTGGCTCGATTTGGGCGTTGTTCATCTGCAAGATGGACGCTTAGGTAAGGCGCAGCATTGTTTTGAGCGGGCATTGCAGTATGTTGATCATGTGAATACGACAATGCGTCATGCCATTTATGTGAATTTAGCCAGTGTGTTTCAGTTGCAAGGCAAGGTGGATGAGTCTCTTGCCATGTACGATGCGGCTTTAACTGTGATGCCTAACAGCCGTTATAGTCATAGCAACCGCTTGATGAATAAACATTATTCGGAGCATTGTCAACGCGCTGAGTTATTTGCTTATACGCGCTTTTTTCAACAGCAAGCGGCTGGCATCATATTGCCCGATCACCGTCAACACCCTTTCCATACACCCTTACGGGTGGCTTATATAGGCGCGGATTTTCATAGTCACTCAGTGGCTTATTTTATAGAAGCTATTTTAAGTCAGCACGATCACCCGCGTTTTGAGATTTTTGTCTATATGCGTGCCATTCATCAAGATGCCGTCAGTGAGCGATTTAGGCATTATGTGGATCACTGGCTAAACTGCTCACATCTGAGCGATACAGAAATAGCGCAGCGCATCCAAGCCGATGGTATTGATATTTTAGTCGATCTCATGGGGCATTCTGGGCATAACAATTTGGTTTTATTAGCCAACAAACCCGCCCCGCTGCAAATCAGCTATCTAGGCTATCCCGACACCACCGGCTTGGACGCGGTGGATTATCGCATTGCGGATCGCTACACCGAACCCGAAGCGGCGCAAATCTATAGCAGCGAAACTATTTTGCGGATGCCGCATAGTTATTTTTGTTATCAGCCGGATGCGCAAGCGGCAGATCTGCCGGTGGGCGACGCGCCCGCGTTGCACAATGGCTTTGTCACTTTTGGCTCCTTTAATAATTACGCGAAAATCAATGATTTTACCGTCGCGCTGTGGGCGGACGCGCTACGCGCTGTGCCAACGGCGCGCTTGTTTTTGAAGGCAAAGAGTTTTAATGATCCTGACACACGCCGCGCTTGTTTGGCGCGGTTTGTTGAGCAGGGGATTGATGCCGAGCGGATTGAGATTGTTGCTTATGCGGAGTCTTTAACGGCGCATTTGCAGCTTTATCAAAAGATTGATTTGTGTCTGGATACGCATCCGTATCACGGCGCGACCACCACCTGCGAGGCTTTGTGGATGGGCGTGCCGGTGTTGAGTTTGCAGGGCAACACCCACGCGGCGCGGGTCGGGCAGAGTTTGTTGACCACCATTGGCTTGCCCGAGTGGGCGGTGGAAAGCCGCGAGGAGTTTATTGCTAAAGCCCAAAGCTTTGCGGCGGCGGTGGATTATTTGCAAGGCTTGCGACAAGGAATGCGGGCGCGTTTGCAAGCTTCGCCGTTGATGCAGGGCGAAGCCTTTACGCGGGATTTGGAGGCTTTGTATGAGCGGGCGGTGGCTGAGGTGAAAACCAAATTGGCGGCGGGTTTGTAAGCCCGGTAGGGTGCGCGGCATCTTTTCGTCGCGCACGCGGGATGATGGCACGCTGCCGAGCGTTCGCGTTCGCGCCACAAAAAGACCTGGCGCAAACCCTTGTATCTTAACCCCATT
>CAZOSP010000134.1:0-8764 GCA_964582525.1 uncultured Thiomargarita sp.
TGTGTGAATGGGTTGTTGAGTAAAACACTCGGGGTGTGGCGGGAATTGCTGATAAATCATCTACAGACACTTCAAAGACTCTGGCAATATCCACCAAACGACTAACGGGAAAATCGGTTTCACCGCGTTCAATATAGCCATAGTTAGTCACCGAAACTGCCAGTGCTTCAGCGGCCTGCGGGCGTGACATGCCTTTCCAGATGCGTATTTTCTTGATTTTATCGCCGATATTCTTTCTTAGTTTGGTTTTGTCGTTATCTTCCATACTTTTGCCTGTCAGGATTTTATATAAAAAACAAGAATTGCCTCATAAAAAACAAGTGATAGCGGGTCGCCAGATTATCCAAGGTTTGCTAACTTAACCGCCATTGTTTTTGAAATATTTCTGCGTATTCATCGTTTGTTAGAGCATTATTTTAGCAGGCTTTGCAGCGGCGGGGGGATTTTATAAAACATGCGCTGTCTGGCGCTGGTGCGTGGGCGGCGGAAAGGGTTGGGCTGACGTAGGAAGCCCAACATTGTTCAGTGGTTGTGTTGGGCTTCACAAAAGGTACTTAGCCTAACCGTTATGCTTAATAGTAGTTGTGAGGATATAATGTAATGAGTATGCAGCAAATAAAATCTAAAAAATTCCTGATTATTTTAGGAATAATGTTGATTGTATATAGTAGTTTTGCATCTGCTACATCTGCCGATGTTGCGAGAGTTCTTTTTGGTGGACTCGCCACAAATTATTCTTATAATCCATGGGGAAACTGCCCTGTTGTAAATGGAACTAATTGGTGTACTGCTCAGAAGATTGGCTATGTCGGTGGGCATTCAGGAATTGATATACAGACTCAAACTAGAGGTACTGAAGATTTCTTCTCTGTGTCTAATGGAATAGTCATTGGTGTTGGAGGTTCTTATGGGATAATTGCTGTTTATGACAATGTTCGCAATATTACAGTTATTTATATTCACTCCAGCTATTCTTATGTTAAAAAAGATGATCCAGTTAGAGTGGGGACGAGACTAGGGAAACAAGGAGATACAGGTTCTCCTGGTGCATACCATGTACACCTGGAAGCTAGAACTGGTTATCAAACATCTGGTGCTGGGGGAAAACAAGGAACGATAGACCCTGTTGCAACTGCAATGGCTTATTTGAATTCTGTTTACTTAGAGCTTGATGCAACCCCCTCTCAAATAGCAATATCACCTGATCCTATTATTAGTGGTAGCAATACCGGTATTACCGCCAAAATTAGCAATGCAGGCGGAACTAAAGATTTTAGCGGCACTGTATTTGCAGCATTTTGCAAAACAACTGACAGTAATTGTAGTAAAGCCCAGTTAGATTTGGAAAAAACTGTCACGATTCCCGCTAAAAACCGCTTAGATGTGAAGTTTGGCGGAACTGTCAATTTGAGTCCAGGAACTTATAATTTGTGGTTTAAGTATAAAAACGGTGAGAGCTATCCCGTATTGCCTGTATCGTTGAATACCGTAAAGAATCCTATTCCTGTCACTATTGTAGCTGCATCAACAACTAAAAAGCTCCCGATACTAAATAGTCCTACTGATGGTAGCACAGTGAGCTATTCACCTAGCGTAAACTTCAGTTGGAATAACAATAACAACAGCAGTACAATTTCTGAAGTAGGCTTTGCCCTAGTGGAAGTAGACTCCAGCGGTAAGACCATTGCGGTGGTAGGAACTTGTTCCGCTAAAAGCCTCAGTGCTGCGACAACTAGCTATTCATCCTCAAATTGTGGCGCAAACCTTAAAGCGAGTACCCGCTACAAATGGGCGATAGCACTTATTTTTAACGATGGCTCTTTGCATACCAGTGCTACGGCATTTTTCACAACCAAAGCCGCCCAAACGTCACCGACACCTAAAAATCTCCCGATACTAAATAGTCCTACTGATGGTAGCACAGTGAGCTATTCACCTAGCGTGAACTTCAGTTGGAATAACAATAACAGCAGCGGTACAATTTCTAAAATAAGCTTTGGCTTAAGGGAAGTGGACTCCAGCGGTAACACCATTGCGGTGGTAGGAACTTGTTCTACTCAAACCCTCAGCACTACTACGACAACCAGCTATTCATCCTCAAATTGTGGCGCAGACCTTATTAAAGCGAGTACCCGCTACAAATGGGCGATAGTACTTACTTTTAACGATGGCTCTTTGCATACCAGTGCTACGGCATTTTTTACAACCAAAGCCGCCCAAACTTCAGAACAGGTTGGCTCTGGAACCTGCTCTACTTCTAATTGGTCAGCCTGCACAACAGAGCAAACCTGCAAAGATGCCGGTGGCGCATGGTGGAGTATCTCACCGGCGAAATGTGTAAGTCCACCAACAATTTCTTTCTCTCACCCTGTCAATGGACAATTGCAGCTTTCTAGTGATAATGGTGTTGAGGCATCCGAAAGAGTTTATTTTACGCTCAACGATGATGGCATGGGAAACGGCTACAGCCTTATTACTTCAATAACCGGTGTCAATAGCAGTTTATTTTCGGCTAATTCTCTAAGTTGTTCAGGGAGAACTGGTGGGCAACGTTATGTAAATTGTGGATTAGATATTAAATTTAGTCCTGCTCAGCAAATAGGTAGTTTTTCTGCTTCCGTTCTATTCAAGTATAACGGAAATCCAGCGGCATATGGCACAAACGCATCTTCCACATTAAATGTAACCGGAATAGCTGCCACGTCAAAAATAAATTTAACCGTTAACACAACTGGCTCAGGCACAGTCACCGGCACTGGCATTAGCTGCGGCAGCGATTGCACCGAATCCTACAACGCCAATACTCAAGTGGTATTAACTGCCTCACCGGCTTCCGGTTATACCTTTGCAAGTTGGACGGGTTGCAATAGCGCATCAGGTACAACGTGTAATGTCACGATGAGCAGTGCCAAAACAGTAACGGCAAACTTTACTCAAATCGTGACAAGCAACACCGCCCGCCTCATCAACATCTCCACCCGCGCCCAAGCCAAAGGCGGTGCGGATGATGTGTACGCCGCATTTGTGGTACAAGGCAGTGGCACGAAAACAGTCATGGTGCGCGGTTTAGGCGTGAATGGCACGGACACTACTTTAACCGTGTTGAACATTACCAACTCGGCAAACCACATTAACTTGGGTAGCAACGACAACTGGCAAAGCGGCAATCCGCGTTTGAGTGAAATTTACAATTTAGCCGCTAATTTACAGCCGCAACTGAGTACGGATTCAGGCTTGTTGCTAGATTTGACAGCCGGGGTATATACCGTGATTGTCAGTTCAACATCCAATAACGGGCAAGTTGTCGCGGGCGTGGATGATGTGGGCGGCACTGGCACGGCAACGCTGGTGAATATCAGCACCCGTGCGCAGGCTTTGGGCGGCGCGGATGATATTTACGCGGCGTTTGTGGTGCAAGGTAGCGGCACGTTGCCGGTGATGATTCGCGGTTTAGGTGTCAATGGCACGGATACGACATTAACCGTGCTAAACATTACCAATGCCAATCACATTAATCTCGGCAACAATGACGATTGGGAGAATAGTCCGCGTGCATCTGAAATTCGTTCTTTGCCTGTCAACTTACAACCACAAGCAAGACTGGATTCAGGCTTATTGCTAGAATTGCCAGCGGGTGTATATACCGCGATTATCGGTTCGTTTCGCAACGCCGGTCAAGCGGTTGCGGGTGTGGATGCGTTGCGCTAACAACGCATTTTGTTGATAACCGCCTAAACCTGCCAGGTTTTTAAAACAGGGAAGCGTCCCCTTTTATTAAGCTGATTCAGTGAGTTGTTTAGCATCATCTTCCCCACGCATTCCAAAATAGGGGAAGTGATGCAAAAAATATCCAAAGGCTTGTTGGCAATCAGCTTCATACTTACCTGTATCGAGAATATGGTAATGCCAGAATTTATCTATTTCTTTGGTGGGAACTATGGATTTTTCTGGATATTTTGCACATAAATACAAAAATCGCTTATACCATTTTTCAAGCATATCTACTTTATAAAGTGACCAGCCTTCACCTTCTTCTTTATCCATTAACTTGAACTTGATAGGTTCAAGTGAAATGGCGTCAATACCCTGCATGATTTCAGCATCAGTTTTAACGACTTCTTGCATAATACACCTCCAACTAGGTTTTGATAAAAACAAGCTATACTTTGAACTTACCATTTTAATGTAAGCGCAAGCATAACAATTACAAAAATAGCTAACAGAATCATGTATAACATACAGAAACCTCATTTATACTGTTTTTAGTAAAAAGATGGTTTGAAGTATACTTTTCTATAAATTTGATTTCAAGTAGAGTATGGAATAGTTAATTTAATTAAATTAAACGACTTAAAATTAAATTTAATTAAATTTTAGCTGGCTTGACGCAGTTGTTTTCAGTTGTCAAGCTTTTGAAAAATTTACAAAGGAGTTAATAGATGTGTGGTTTGTTTGCTAAGTGGTTACGAGAGCGTGTGGGTGAGCGCGGTAGTGGTGTGCCTCAACAGTTAGTTGATTGTTTGCGGCAAGCGGGCCATCCGAGAGCCTCAGAACCACAAATAAGTCAATGGACGAAGCTGCATGAGCCTAAAACACCGCGCCTGCAACTGCTTGAGGCTATTTTGGACTGTTTGCAAGTGCCTGCTGAGGAGCGCGAAGCGCTTAGGGAATTCGCTCAGCAACAACGCGAGGCGGTTAAGAAAAAAGCGCAGCAGGAGAAAGTAACTGCTCCTATTGATTTGACGCGACCGTTGACGAATCCTAGCGATTTTTTTGGGCGCAAGAAGTTGTTGCAAAGTATTGCTGAGGGTTGGGCGTTACCCAGTCCTCGGCATTTTCTTATTTATGGGGAGAAGGCAATAGGCAAAACCAGTTTGTTGAATTTTTTGCAAAATAGCCAAAACCAGCAATATCGCCTGCGGTCTGGGCAGCAGGCGATAGCGTTGCCGACACCGGTGCGCTTTAGTTTGATTGATTTTAAGAATTGCGAGCCGCCTAAGATAATTTTGAAACGTATTTTGCGGGATTTGGGTTTGCCTGATGCGGTGCAACAGAAAGCGGCAGATTTTGGTGAGTTTAATTTGGCGCTAGAAACGCAATTGGCGCAGCCGAGCTTTATTTTGTTAGATAATCCTGAGCAGGGCTTGCGGCAGTATGATGAGGAACTGTGGGGGGCGTTGCGGGCGTTATCGCAGCGTTTGCATAATGGGCATCCGATTGGTTTTGTGGTGTGTAGCCGTTGTTCTGCTGATGAGTTATCAGGATTGGCGCAAAATGGAGCTTATAAGGATACTGCGATTTCCTTGTTTTTCAATATATTTGTTATGTATCGTTTGGAGGCATTAGAGCAGGCGGAGGCGGTTGCTTTGTTGGATCATTATAAGGGGCGTGAGGATGAGGGTTTTGATAATGGGGAGATGCGTTGGATGTTGCAGGAGAGTCAGCAAAAACCTTATACGTTGTTGAAGCTTTGTGATTTTCGTCGCCGTTATCAGAAGGTCGGCGATTGGCGCAAGGCTTGGCGCATAGATTGGTCGAAGCAGCAGGGGACGCCGTTGGATGAGGCATGAGTTGGAGTGTGAAATCGTAGTTTCGCGGTGCTGTGTCAATGCTTGTGTTGAGCGTGTCGAAACAATAGCAATAGCGCAGCTCGTGAGAACGAATTTAAACACATTGAATTTTTTTAGGATCAGCTTGAATGTCTTGTATAGCTTGCCTCGCCTTGCCCTTTAGATTGTTGTTTAATCCTTCTCACTGGCAAGCGTTTATTCAGTCAATCCATCCACAGGTCTCGCTAGAGGTCGGACTGTTGGATTTGTCGTGGTCGCAGCAACGCCGTTTGGGGTGTTTTTGGCAGGTTTTTTTTAGGGGGTTGGTGTTGTTGTGCCTGTTGGTTGCCGCTGTGTTGCTATTAAAGGGAGAGGAAACCTCAGTGGTTTGGCGCGGGAGTTTGTATGCGCTGGGCGCGGGTTTGTGTGGCGGTTTGTTGGGGAGTGTGTTTTCTTTGTTGCTGGGCTTGTTGTTGGGGTTGTGGATCGCTTTATTGGCGGGCTTGGCAGCAGGGCTTGCGCCTGATGCGGTGTGGGCGCAATGGCTGGCAATGGCAACGGGGTTTAGTTTTGGTTTGGCGGTTAGCATTCTGTTGCAAGTCAATCAGGGCGTTTCTGGGGTGCGTTCAAATGTTTGGCAAGAGGGTCTTAAGCTACTGGCTGGCTTGTTGTTGGTGGTACTGTTGTTGTTAATCGGTATTTACGCGACTCGTTGGCTGGCAGCTTGGTGGTTGCCTGATGTAGACGGTTTGTATGTGTGGGTGGCGGGTCTAGTGGTCGGTGCTTGGTTGACGGTGGGGTTAAATGGCAGGCAGTGGCGTAGCAGCAGCGTTTTGGCGTTGTTGTTAAGTATTGTGTTGGGCTTGAGCGCGTATGGTTTGCGTCAAGCAGAATTGGCATCTTGGTATCGACCGTTGGTGGGCGCGGGATTTTCTATTTTGTTGCCGACTTTGTGTTTTGGTTTGAGTTATCGCTTGGTACAGCGTTTGGTGACAAGTAAAGCGGCGTTGGTGGCGGGGTTGTTCAGTGTGGTGGCAGCTTATTATTGGCTGTTGCCCGGTGGGCAGGCAGTGTTGTTATGGCTACTTGTCGCTTTGCTGCTGGGACTGTCTCAAAGCTTCTGGCGACCGCTGTTGTTTTGGTTGCCTGAATTAGCCTTAGCGCAGTTTTTACAGCGCCGTGATGAGTTGCAAGCAACATCGCCCTATGCTTTGCGTTGGCATCCTGCCCTGTGGGATACAGGGCAGTGGCTGAAATTGTATGGTTTGGATGCGCATTTGTTGGCTGTGCAACAACAGGATGGCGCAACGGCGCAAGCCTTTATGGCGCGTTTGGCAACAGGACATCAGGCTTGGGCAGTGCAAGCAGTGCAACAACAATTGTATTTGCAGGCGATACAGCAGGTTGACAGGCTAGAGGATATACAGGCTTTAGCGGTGTCTTTGCCGCACAATATTGTGGCTAAGGAAACTTACTGGCATCGCTTTCAAGCCGTCAGTCAGCACTTAAATCGCACAGATGCGTCTGTTTTGGAAGCCTTGCGCAGTGCTGCCATGATGCTGGAAGGTTTGCATAACGAATTAAACACGGTGCGCTCTGATTTGGCTGATGATGCGGCACATTGGCAGAGCATTCTCGCCAATAATATTGCACAGTTAGAACAACAGCCCTTGCGTTCTCCTTACAATGTCGGTGGCGGCTTGATCGCTGACTTATTTGTGGGACGCAGTGCCATTGTGAACAAGCTAGAGCAATTGTTTGAACTGCCACAAGCACCCGGTTTATTGATTTATGGGCAACGGCGTATTGGTAAAACTTGGTTGAGTGGCAAATTAAAAGACTTATTGCCTGCGCATTATGTGGCGGTGAACATTGATTTTCAGAGTTGCAATTTTGAGAGCCATGCCGCTTTACTTTATCGTTTTAGCAGCAGTATTCGTCAAGCGGCTGAGGCACAAGTGCTGCAACTCCCGCCTTTAACACGAGAAGCCTTACAAGCAGAGCCTTTTTTAGTGTTTCAAGAATGGTTGGAAAAGCTGGAAAAACAGCATGAGTGTACTTGGCTTTTGTTGTTTGATGAATTTGAATATCTTAACACCTTGTTTGAGAAACAAAAATTAGATGCCGATGCGGTGCTGAGTTGGTTGCGCCATCTTATTCAACATCATCCTAAACTACGCGTGATTTTAATTGGCGCACATTTGCTGAGCGAATATCCTGATTGGCAAACTTATTTGGTGAATTTACAAAGCCTGCGTTTAAGCTATTTATCACCCAATGAAACACGCGCATTGATCAATAAATCCAATCAGACGGGCTTGCGCTATGACGAACCTGCTATCCAACATCTATTCAAACTGGCTTACGGGCATCCCGTTTGGGTACAAGCCCTATGCGATAGTATTATTCAGTATAAAAACGCCCAGCCTACCCAGCAACGCTTGTGGGTGACAGAAGCGGATGTAGAAGTCGCCTCGCCTCGCTTGCCAGAATCTTATTTAGGACTGAACGTGGTTTATCAGGAATGTTCGGCTGCGCAACAGGTTTTGTTGCAACAGCTTGCTAATGCGCCTGATGGTTTGTGCTTAGATAAACGAACCGTCGGTTTGCAACAATTAGTGCAACTCGACATTGTGTTGGAAAAAAGCGCGGAGTGTTATTGGATACCGGTGGAACTCTGGCGGCGTTGGTTGTTGGCTCTTCAGGAATTTGTGTTGGAGTGAATATAATTTAATCAATGAGTTACAGAACACTTCCGTCCGGAGTATTGCCAAAAATCCATCCGCTTTGGTGGCTGCTTTACACCTCAGCACGAAGAATCAATGAGTTACAGTGATAAACGGTATCGTTTTTCGGCTTCGCTGCTGGGTGTCATTATACTGTAATAGATTGTTTTTAAATATAATTTATTGCAACACAAATTCCTAGAGAGCTTGATTATTTGTAATTTTGCCAAAACACGGATATGGTCGGACATGCTGGCAGCCTGCAAGCCAGTCATTGAAGCGGTGGAAACCGTAATGTCAAGCAAGCAATGATTGGAGAATAAGGGGAAATTGAATAAAAGGGGAATAAAAGGGGACGCTTCCCTTTTCTGGAAAGAATAAAAGGGGACGCTTCCCTTTTCTGGAAAGATGAATGAGTTAGGTGATTGAATAATTTAATAAAAGGGGACGCTTCCCTTTTCTGGAAAGATGAATGAGTTAGGTGATTGA
>CAZOSP010000135.1:0-8718 GCA_964582525.1 uncultured Thiomargarita sp.
GATTTCCGCTTCATGGTAGCTAACCATGAATGGGGTTAAGATACAAGGGTGCGCGCCATCTTTTCGGCGCACACGCGGGCAATGCCGACTTATCCGCGTTCGCGCCGCATTCCCAAGTGGCACTTGGGAACGAGGACGCGGCGCAAACCCTACAAACACTAACCTGACGGGTTTCAAGGGTGTATCTGAAAAACTACAGGATGTGTAAACAAACCATTTTATTGAGTTCTCGCTATGAGTGAAAAATTCCATATTGCCATTATCGGTGCCGGTCCTAGCGGTCTGAGTGCCGCGACTCACGCTGCACAACTGGGGGTATCGCATGTCTTGCTAGAAGCCTCAGAACAAGCGGCTAATACTGTGCATCATTACCAAAAGGGTAAATGGGTGATGGACGAGCCGGCGGTGTTGCCGCTGCGCAGTCCGTTACTTTTTCAAGCCGATAGCCGCGAAAACGTACTGGAGGCTTGGTATCAATGCCTTGATCGGTATGCGGTTAATATTCGTTATCAAAGCTATGTGAAATCAATCAGTGGGCAGCATGGCGATTTTTCTATCACTTTGCAAAATGGCGATAGCATAGGGGCGGAAAATGTTGTTTTAGCGATTGGAATGCAAGGCAATTTACGGCGTTTGACGGCAAACATCTGCGCGCCTGATGCGCCTTTTGTGCAGTACCAGCTTGATGATGCGCAGGCTTTTGATAATGAAACTATTGTCGTCATAGGCGCGGGCGATGCGGCGATTGAAAACGCGCTGGCGTTGGCTGAATATAATCAAGTGGTGCTGATTAATCGCCGCGATGAGTTTCCGCGTGCTAAGCCTAGTAATGCTGCGGCAATTAGTAAGGCGATTAAGCAAGAGCGACTGGAATATTATTTCAGCACTGTACCGATGGCTATTCATGCCACACCAACGGGCGCGGAAAAGCCCTGTTTGGTTGAGTTAAAAACGCCTGATGGTCCGACTAATATTGAATGTCACCGCGTGATTGCACGGCTGGGCGCGGTGCCGCCGCGCACTTTTGTTGAAGGGTGCGGTGTGGTCTTTCCGCACGCTGACGCGGATTCTGTGCCGGCACTGTCTAGTCATTATGAATCTAATGTGGCGGGGCTTTATATCATCGGCGCGTTAGCGGGTTATCCGTTGATTAAACAGGCGATTAACCAGGGCTACGAGGTGGTCGAGTTTATTCAAGGACATCCTATAAAGCCAGCCGATGAACCTTTGTTGTATGAAAAATTTCGCCATTTACCCGCGTTTCACTCGGTGAATACCACACTGGATTTAATTCAGTTGAGTATGCCGCTGTTGTCAGGGCTGACCAGTTTGCAATTACGCCAATTCATGCTCGACAGCGAAGTGCATTTACCCGAGCCGAGCGAAGTGATTTTCCGCTATAACGACTATACCAACAGCTTTTTTTCGATTATTTCCGGCGAAGTACGCATCCCGATTGACCGCAAAGACCCTAATCGCATCATCACCTTAAAGCAAGGGCAGTTTTTTGGCGAAATGGGCTTGATTTCGGGGCGGCGGCGCACTGCCACCGTGTATGCCGGTGCTGGGCAGCAGTGCGTACTCGTTGAAACGCCGCGCTTGACTATGCTTAAGCTGATCAATTCGGTGCCCGCCGTGCGGCGCATTATTGATGAAATGTTCATGCTGCGTACTATCCAATCGAGCATCGCGCCGGAAATTCCTGCCTCCGATCTTGCGGCGGTCATTCACTCGGCGCGTATTGAACAATATGCCCCTGGCGAGGCGGTTTTTTCTGAAGGCGATGCGGGCGATTGTCTGCATTTAATCCGCAGTGGTTCAGTGACCGTATCGCGCACGGTTGGCGGCAACGAGGCGATTTTATCTTATGTGGCAGCCGGTAATTATGTGGGGGAAATGGCGTTACTGAGCCGCACCCCGCGTTCTGGCACAGTACGCGCCGCTGTCGCGACGGAAACCATCCGCTTGGAGGGCAAAGCTTTTATGGCTTTGCTCGATCGCTCGCCTAGTTTACGCCAGCGTTTAGAGGCGCGGTTTCAAAAAACCTTAGCACGACAAGCGAAAATGGAAGGGCTGCCGCAAGCCGGCAATATGATTTCCTTTTTGGTGTCGCAGGGCTTGGGTGAAGCGACTGATGTGCTGCTGATTGATGAATCGCTCTGTATTCATTGCAACAACTGCGAAAAAGCCTGCGCTGAAACGCATGGCGGCACTTCGCGCCTTGACCGCGATGCGGGTCCTACGTTTGCCTCTGTGCATGTGCCGACTTCCTGCCGTCACTGCGAACATCCGCACTGTATGAAAGATTGCCCGCCGGATGCTATTCACCGTGCGCCGAATGGCGAAGTCTATATCGCCGACAATTGTATTGGCTGTGGTCATTGCGAAACTCATTGTCCTTACGGGGTGATTCAAATGGCGGCGAAAAATCAGAAAAAAACCGGACTATGGGCGTGGCTGCTGTTTGGCTTGGGTCCCGGTCCCGGCAAAGCGCGTCCGCTGGCGGGCGAGGAAAATAGTAAAAAAGCCGTGAAATGTGATATGTGCAAGGATTTACAAGGCGGACCTTCTTGCGTGGATGCTTGTCCCACAGGCGCGGCAATCCGTGTCAGTCCAGAAAAATTTATGTCGCTGGCTGATAGGTGATAGGTTTTGGGTTTTAGGTTTTTCTCGTTCCCACGCGGCGCGGGCGTAAACCTTCTAGGTTTTCAAAACCTAGAAGGTTTTTTAAAGCCTAGAGGATTTGAGTTTCGGGTAGCTTTGTAATGCGTCATAGAGGTGATCGGGATTGACGGGCTTGGCGAGGACTTTGGTTCCGCTTATGGTTATTTCTGTGCTGCGTTGCAGGGCGGTTTCGCTGGTTACAAATAGTACGGGTACGGCGTAGCCTAGTGCGGTGCGTAGTTGCTGGATAAGCTTTAGGGTGTCGCTGTCTTGGAAGTCGCTGATGAGTAGATCGATGTCTTGCTGGGACAGGGTTTTTAGTAGGCTGTCGGGATGTGCGACGGCGATGACGTGATGCCCCCAGTCTTCTAGTAATTCTAGGGTGATGGCTAGAGTGTCGGGGTCTTTTTCGAGCAGGGCGATGCTGAGGCTGTGGGCTTCTGAGATGGCTGTGCTTAGGGCTATTTCACTGTCGGTGGCGGGGACGTAGGGTACGCTGAGGATGAAACTGCTGCCGTTGTTTAAGCGCGACTGTATGTGTAGGGGGTGTTGCAGTAGGGCGGCAAGGCGTTTGACTATGTTGAGTCCTAAGCCTAGCCCGCTGGTTGCCATGGTGCTGTTGTCAATGCGATAAAATTCTTCAAAGATGCGCTGTTGTTGCGCTTCGGCGATGCCGATGCCGGTGTCTTGTATGATGATGTTGAGGTATTCGTCTTGTTCTGTGTAGCTGACGCTGACTGAACCTTGTTGTGTGTAACGAATGGCGTTGGACAGTAGGTTTTGTAGAATGCGTTTGAGTAAGGAGGGGTCGCTGCATACGGGCTTTGGGCAGTAGGCAAATGTTAGTGTGAGTCCTTTTTCTTGGGCTTGTGTTGCAAATTCTTCCTGTAATTGATAGGCGAGTGTGTTTAAATCGAGGATTTCGATGTGCGGCTTAATTTTTTGCGCATCAAGCTGGGATACGTCTAGCAGGGTGTTGAATAGGTGGGAGAGGGCGTTGATGGATTGGCGAATGCGTTGCGTTAGGACTAACAACGGGCGATGTTCTACTTTGCTGTTGAGGGTTTCTAGCAATAAGCTGAGGGCGTGTAGGGGTTGACGTAAATCGTGGCTGCTGATTGCCATGAAATGGCTTTTGGCGCGGCTTTCGGTGCGTGCTTGCTGCGCACTTTGTTGTAGTTGTTTGGCTTGCTCTTGTAGTAGTTGGTTTTGGTGTTCGAGTTGTTTACGCAGTATGCGTAAATGCACTTGTGTGTTGACCCGTGCTAAGACTTCTTCCAGTTGAAAGGGTTTGTTGATGTAATCTGCTGCGCCAAGCCTAAAGCCTTTGATTTTATTTTCAATATTTGACAGGGCGCTGAGAAAAATAATGGCGATATGCCAGGTTTGCGCGTTGTTTTTGAGGTGTGAGCAGACTTCAAAACCGTCCATACCGGGCATTATTATGTCTAATAAAATGACGTCTGGTTTTTCGCTGTGTGCTAAATCTAGGCATTGTTCACCATCTTCTGCCAATAAAATAGTGTAGCCGGTGTCTTTTAGGCAGTAGGCTAATAGCTGCAAATTTTCGGGATGGTCATCAACAATGAGAATTGTTGCGGTGCTAAAAGTCGCCAAAGGGTCTGGGGCGTGTGTTGAATTAGACATAAAATTCAAAGCGTTGGCTGGTGGGAGGAAGGTGTTGGGCGTGTACTTGAAAGACGGCTTGAATGTTCTCAGCAGTCAGCACGGCTTGCGTCGCGCCCTGGGCAAATAGGTGTCCATCCTGTAACAATAGGACGTGTTGCGCATAGCGCGAAGCTTGATTGATGTCGTGCAAACTCATAATCAGCGTTTTACCTTGTTGTTGTAGGGTTTGGCAGCGTTGTAAAAATTCTAGGGTATGCCGAATGTCTAGGTTTGCCACTGGCTCATCTAACAGTAAAATCTCGCTTTGACTGCACAGGCAACGCGCTAACAGGACGCGCTGCCGCTCACCGCCGGATAATTGTGTGACTAAACGCCGCGCTAAATGCTGCGTATCGGTCATCTGTAAAGCTTGTTCAATCTGGGCATGGTCTTCGCCCGACAAGGCTCGCCAGCGTTGCAGATGCGGATAACGCCCTTGCGCGACTAATTCTTGCGCTGTGAAGGCAAAATCCACTGGCATGGTTTGCGGCAGATAGCTGATCCGCCGCGCTAACTGGCGACGATCATAGTCATGCAAGTCGCGCCCGTAGAGCAGAACACGCCCGCTGCTAGGCTTGATTAAACCGGCTAACAAGCGTAGCAAGGTGGTTTTGCCCGCGCCGTTAGCCCCTAACACGGCATAGAATTGCCCGGCTTCAAATTGAGCGGCAATATTTTGTAATAGATACTGCGTTTGTGGTTGGAAACAAAGTTGTTGAAGCTGTAACAGGGGCGCGCTCATGCCGATTTCATTCCGGTCACTGGAAACAAGTGAAATGCCTTTAAGCGGTGTTGCTCAGGCATTTAAGTCGGGAATTAAGCGGCTTTCTAAACGCGAAATGGCATCTTTTAAGTGCAATTTGCGTTTTTTTAAGCGACGCAACTGTAATTGATCAAGGCGGGCACTGTCGGATAAGCGTGCAATCACATCGTCTAAATCACGGTGTTCTTCGCGCAATTCATACAGCTTCATTTGCAGTAGCATTGGGTTATTGTCGTCCATAAGCATGTCGATGTTAGTCATAGAGGTTATTGAACAGTTTTAGTAGAATGCAAGAGAGTACATTATCTCGCTGCCACGCTCCAGCGTGAGAACAAGAGAAACAGGGGAACAGGATGAAAGCCGTATTATTAACCGCCGCTGGCGGTGTGGAACAGTTACAGTTACAAGACGTGCCAATGCCGCAACTGCCCAGTGCCGCGCATATTCGCGTGCGTTTACATGCCGCCGGCATTAATCCGGTCGATTACAAAATGCGCAACAGAGGCGGCTTGGATGCGCAACAATTGCCTATTATTCTCGGTTGTGACGGTGCCGGCGTGGTTGAATCGGTGGGCGCACAAGTCACACGCTTTAAGGTAGGCGATGCGGTGTATTTTTACAATGGCGGCATCGGCGCGGGCGTAGCTGGTAATTACGCTGAATATACCTGCATACACCAAGAATACGCCGCGGCAAAACCTGCCTCACTGAGTTTCCAAGAGGCTGCCGCGCTACCGCTGGCATGGATTACCGCTGCCGAAGCCTTCATAGATCGAGTCAACTTGAGCCGTGGGCAAAAAGTGCTTATTCACGCTGGCAGCGGCGGTGTGGGGCATCTTGCCATACAGCTTGCAAAAAAACGAGGCGCCCGCGTAGCGACCACCGTCAGCTCCGAAGCCAAAGCCCAATTCGCCCACCAACTCGGTGCAGACCTCTGCATTGATTATAGCCAAACCGACTTTACCCAAGCGGTGCTGGGTTGGACGCAACAAAAAGGTGTAGATGTGGTGTTTGACACGGTGGGCGGCGAGACCTTCTGTCATTCTATGGCGGCTTGTAAAGTGTATGGTAAGCTGGTGACTTTACTAGAATATCCGTGCGACAGTCAGACTTGGAAAAGTGCTAAATTACGCAATCTGAGTATCAGCTATGAAATGATGCTGACTCCCGAAATCTTCAAGCTACACGAAGCACGCATTGCGCAGCGTGAAATGCTTGAACAAGCCAGCGCGTGGATAGACGCTGGGGAGCTAAGAGTCCACATTGCGCGCATTTTGCCGCTAGAAGAAGTTGCAACGGCACATCAACTGATTGAAGCAGGACACACGACGGGTAAAATAGTGCTGGATATTGCGGGTGCTGGAAATGGCTGACGTTGTGGGTGCGCGACATCTTTTCGTCGAAGCAGGCGGGATGAGGCACGCTACCGAGCATTCGCGTTCGCGCCACAAAAAGACCTGCAAACCCTACCTGACTGCATTCCCACGCAGAGCGTGGGAACGAGGAATGGTTAAGATACAAGGTTGGGTATTGGACATTTTGTTCGCGTGCGCACCAAAAAGACGGTGCGCACCCTACTTGGCTTTGTTGAGCTTATTGCTGGCTTGCATTCCTATCTTTTTGTGTCGATTTCAATTTTCTTCATATAGCACTCGAACCCAGCAACTTGCGTAAGCTTTATTTGCTCATTCTTAGAATACGAATGTTCGGCAGTGTGCCATCATCCCGCGTGCGCGACGAAAAGATTTCATCCCAACGGGTGTGGGGAACTTACCCATCCATCGTCCCGCGTGCGCGACGAAAAGATGTCGCGCACCCTACAGGGCTATAGTTTTTCGCATCAGGGATCGGAATGCTTGATGTTTTCTTTGCTGTGTTGATTTTCTAAAAATAGTTTAAGGGCTTTGAGTTCTTGACGTAGTTCATGCAGTTCTGTGACTACATCTGAGGTTGATTCGCCTTTTTCAGCCGCAATACTTTCTTGTACGCTTTGAATGCTGTTGACAATAACGGCAATAAACAAATTAAGCATAGTGAAGGTTGACACTAAAATAAAAGGAACAAAAAAAGCCCAAGCATTAGGATAAGTTTCCATGACTGGACGAGAAATACCCATTGACCAACTTTCTAAGGTCATTATTTGAAACAGTGTATATAAAGAAGCACCGAGAGAGCCAAACCATTCAGGAAATTTTTCGCCGAACATGGAGGTGGCTATCACGGCAAATACATAATAAACAATGCTCAGTAGTCCAGCGATTGAAATAATACCGGGAATGGCTTTTAACAGGGCTTCAACAACAATGCGTAGTTGTGGCAGCATGGAGATAAGGCGCAGTACCCGTAGGATGCGTAAGATGCGCAAAATGGAGAGATTACCACTACTGGGAACTAAAGAAATACTAACAACTAAGAAATCGAATATGTTCCAAGCATTCAAAAAGAAACGCCAACCGTAGGCAAATAGTTTAATACTGAGTTCAATACAAAAAATGACTAAAGCTATATTATCTATTAAATCAAGTATTTCACCATATTGCATGGTAAGCTGCTTAGAGGTTTGCATTCCAAGCGTAATGGCGTTGGCGATAATCACGAACATGATAAAGTAGCTGATTGATTTAGATTCAACCCAGCGTCCAGCCCGTTCTCTTAAGCCGGAGCTGTTAGGTTCAAGTGAATTTTTCATAGTGAATATCCTCCAAAAAAACTGTATATAACGAAAACGTAACCGTTCAGACCCCATTGGTCAACGGCAAATGCGGATGGCGCAATACCATGAAAATCGCATCCCAGTCATTGAGAAACTCTACCGCGAGCGCACGCGCCTTCTTGTGCTTGGAATCGAGCATCCGCGTCAAGTGCCATTCGGTCAGGTCGATACCGTTGAACAGTGCTTCCGGCGGTTCCCTGTGCGGTGCTGCACGGGTCGTATGATCGTTACCTGATGACCTGCTCGTTGTAGAATTAAGGCTTGTTTAAGTAAAACCGCAATGCCACCGCTAGGCAATTGGGGAATAAAAGAACAATAATATAAAATTCTAGTCATTGCTTTCACCGAATTTTGAGGGTTGCCAAACCAATCAATACCAGCACCACTGTGATAATCCAAAAACGCACAATCACGCGGGGTTCGGGCCAGCCTTTGAGTTCGTAGTGGTGGTGCAGCGGTGCCATGCGGAAAATGCGCCGTCCGGTGAGTTTATAGGAGGCGACTTGCAGCATGACTGACACGGTTTCCATGACAAACACACCGCCCATAATCACCAGCACCAACTCTTGACGCACAATGACGGCGAGCGTGCCGAGTGCTGCGCCGAGTGCCAATGCGCCGACATCGCCCATGAAGACTTGCGCGGGGTAAGTGTTAAACCATAAAAAACCTAAACCCGCGCCAACAATTGCGCCACAAAAAACAATCAGTTCGCCAGCACCGGGGACGTGCGGAATATGTAGATAGGCGGAAAAATTGTAGTGTCCGCTGACGTAGGCAAAAATGCCTAAAGCACCACCGACCATCACGGTGGGCATGATGGCGAGTCCGTCCAGTCCGTCAGTAAGATTGACCGCGTTGCTGGTGCCGACGATGACAAAATAGGTGAAAATGATGAAAAACCAGCCCA
>CAZOSP010000136.1:0-8607 GCA_964582525.1 uncultured Thiomargarita sp.
CCATGAATGGGGTTAAGATACAAGGGTGCGCGACATCTTTTCGTCGCGCACGCGGAACGATGGCACGATGCCCAGCGTTCGCGTTCGCGCCACAAAAAGACGTGGCGCAAACCCTACCAATTGGTCAGGGCAGCGTGCCGGGTTTGGCGGTGTTTGGCGGATGACGCTATCGCTTATCCGCCCTACGATGCTAGTAATTTTTTTAGTTTTTCTAACGGTACGCTGAGTAATTCAGCAATATTGGTAAGCTCATAACCTGCGTGCAACATATTTTGCGTAGCAATTAAAGCACGTCTGTCTTCGCCTTATTCAATGCCTTGTTTTCTAGTTCCCAAGTGGCACTTGGGAACGAGGGCAACGAGGGCAAAAAATAAAGCACTCTTTAATGAACTTCTGACCATTCGCGGGCTAGACGCTGCCCTTCTTGAATTTGTGTCGGCGACAATTTGGCGGCAAGGCTGCTGCGTGATTCCATCGCACCTTTCGCGCCCTGAGAAGTTGCCAACAAAAACCACTTATATGCCAGCACAAAATCCTGCGGCACGCCCTGCCCTAATTCATACATGACTCCCAAAATAAATTGGGCTTCGGGATGTCCTTGATTAGCCGCTTCGCGCTGCCAATATGCGGCTTTGCGATAATCTTGCGCAATGCCATTGCCGGTATAATAGGACACGCCTAAGGCAGATTGCGCGGTTTTATCACCTTGTTTGGCAGCCATCTGATACCATTTCACCGTCTCTTGATCGCTTTGCGCCACGCCTTTGCCGTCCGCGTACATTTTTGCCAGCATTAGTTGTGCTTTGACATCGCCTTGTTGCGCAAGGGCTGGGCAGTATTCAGCCATCTGCGCGTAGTGGTTTTGCGCCATGCTCTGTTGACAGGCTTGCGCCTGTTGTGGCATCGGAGGTTGCGCTTCGGGGGATGATTCCGTCAACGTTGTTTGCTGCGGCTCAGTCTCACTGACAACCCGCTCGTCGCTGTCTGGCAGGGCGTTTTCCGCCTCATCAGCGGGGGGGAGCATTTGCGTTGCCTCGCTTGCGGCACTGCTCACCCGCTCGGTAAATGCCACTACCAGCGGCATACAGGAATAAGCATAGCCGCCCTTCAAGCGCAGCAAATTTTCTTCTGTTGGCTCTTTTTTCGCGTACCAATCAGCGATTTTCTCGCAACGCTTATCGCGCTCTTCCTGTATCAGCGCAAGATGCTTACGCTTGCTGTCATCATCCGCATATTTTTCTATGTATTGGGTTAGCGGATCGATAAATTTTTGCTCAAACAAAGCCTCAACCTCTGCATCTTCTTGTGATTTTTGTGCGGGAAGCGCTTGTTCTACCGGCATGGGCGCGACGCTTGGCACGGCTTCAGGCTGTTCGGCGGGTTTTTCTTCGCTGACTTGACACGCCATCAGCGATAGACAAAGCCATAAGCAACTGATGTTACGCAAGAGCTGCTGTTTTACGGGATATAAGTGTTTTAACATCGGTACACCTCATTGGCGTGCGTGGCGTTCCCACGCGGAGTCTGGGAACGAGGAGAATCTTGAAATAGCTCTCAAGCAAATATTATTCCCAAATGATTTTGGCTTGTACAACCGCTTTAATATTAATGTCACCTCATATCGCTATACTATTTCAATGAAACAGTCAACCTTTTCTGATACCCATCCCCGCGCCCTGCAAGACCATGATCAAAACAGCCACAAACGCTTGTGGCTGAATTGGTTTATGGGCAATGTGGTGCGCGTTGGCGGCATCAGCGTATTATTGGCGGTGGCACTGATTTTCTTTTACCTGCTCTACATTGTCCTGCCGTTGCTCAAACCCGCCAGCCTAAACCTACAACAGCAGTTTCCGCTGCCCGCGCCGCAGGCGGGCAATACTCTGATACTGACGCTGGATGAACGTGGCGAACTCGCCACGCGCTTGACCGATAGAGGGCAGGCGGTGTTTTTTACCACTGACCGCTCACCAGCCAGCCTTAACGCGGCGGAGCAGAATGTCACGCTGCAACAACTACCTTGGCCGCAGCAAGCCGCTGTCACAGCCCACTATTTTCTCAATGACAAAGGCATTGCGGTGTTTGGTTTTGCCAATGGGCAGGCACTTGTTGTACATAATCGTTATGTTTTCCATTACAAGGACGGCGCATCTTTCAGCCAGCCGCAACTCGATTATCCGCTCGGTGCAGAATTGCTCAATGTCAGCCCCGGCGATGCGCTGCGCTTGCTCAATTTACAAAGCAACGACCAACAAACCATGCTGGTCGCGTTGACACAGAGCGGGCGTTTGCTCATTCAGGCATTCAGCAAAGAGGAAAACTTCTTAAGCGGCGAAGTGGAATTAACCCAAAGCCATTGGGAGCTGTCATTGCCGCCTTCTATGCAGGTGCAGCATTTGGCTTTGGACGGTGCGCAGCGTTATTTGTATTTAGCGGATAATGAAGGAAATTTATTCCAATATAGCATTGCCGACACAGACAATATGCGTGTGCTGCATAGCCAGCCACTGCAAGACGCAGCGATTACGCAGTTGCAGATGTTGCTAGGCGGCATTTCTTTGCTCGTAGGACAAGCGGATGGGCAGATCAGCCAATGGTTTCCGGTGCGCAACGACACAGACGGCGAGCAGTATTTACAGCGCATCCGCGATTTTAGCGGACAAAGCACGGCAATCAACGCCATTCTCCCCGAACAACGCCGCAAGGGTTTTATTGCCGTCGCCGCCGATAACAGCATCGGCATTTATCATAGCACCGCACACCGCTTGCTGCGCGTCACCCAGACGGCAAGCCAGATACAACAACTTGCCCTCTCGCCACGCGCCGACAGGCTGCTGATTGAAACAGACAGCGGCGACATGGCGTTATGGCACATTGATAACCCACATCCTGAAATATCCTGGTCATCGCTCTGGGGCAAAGTCTGGTACGAAAGTCACAGCGAAGCCAAATACCTCTGGCAATCTTCTTCTGCCAGCGAAGATGCCGAACCCAAATTCAGCCTCACGCCGTTGGCTATCGGCACCCTCAAAGCCAGTTTTTACGCGCTGCTGTTCGCCATTCCGTTAGCCGTGTTAGGCGGCATTTACACAGCGCATTTCATGTCGCCCAAATTGCGCAGCTGGGTCAAACCCAGCATTGAGCTGATGGAAGCACTGCCGACCGTGATTTTAGGTTTTTTGGCGGGATTATGGATGGCACCGCTGGTAGAAAAAAATCTGCCCGGCGTGTTTGCCGTGTTTTTTATCGTGCCGCTGGGCGTGCTGTTAGTCGCTGGGTTGTGGCACAGTCTGCCGCGCCGCTGGACAGCTTGGCTGTTACCCGAAGGTTGGCACGTTGTATTATTGCTACCGATGATCGCCTGTTTAGTTTGGCTGGCATTGAGCGCGAGTTTTTCACTCGAACAATGGCTGTTTGCTGGCAACGTGCGTCAATGGTTAAACCAAAACGGTATCGACTTTGACCAAAGAAATGCTATCGTAGTCGGCTTTGCCATGGGCTTTGCTATTATTCCAACCATTTTTTCCATGACCGAAGATGCCGTATCGGGCGTTCCCAAGCATTTAACCCTGGGTTCGCTGGCACTCGGCGCAACCCCTTGGCAAACCATGCTGCGCGTCGTGCTACTGACCGCCAGTCCCGGCATTTTTTCCGCCATTATGATCGGCATGGGACGGGCGGTTGGCGAAACCATGATCGTACTCATGGCAACCGGCAACACGCCGATAGTGGATTTTAATATTTTTACCGGAATGCGTACTTTGGCTGCCAATATCGCTATCGAAATGCCCGAATCAGAAACCCATGGCACGCATTATCGGGTGTTATTTCTGGCGGCTTTGGTGTTATTTATATTCACTTTATTCATCAACACCTTGACCGAAATCGTACGCCAACGACTGCGCAAAAATTACAGTGACCTGTAAACATGAAAGCCTGGATTAACAGTGGAGAACCTTGGGTCTGGTTAGCAGCGGCAGCCGTCTCAAGTGCCTTATTAATGGTATTTGGGCTGATTTTACTGATTGCCGTACAGGGCATGGGCTTTTTTTGGGCTGCACCGGTCATGCAAGCCGTCTATACCGAACCCGGACAAGCCCCTAGTTTACTCATTGGCGAACTACACAACCAAGACGAAATCCTTGTCTCACGCCTACAACCCGCTTGGCAACAGTCCCTGATTTCCAAGTGGCACTTGGAAACGAGACCCAAAGCCACCCGCTACCTATTTAAAATCGGCAACCGTGAACGCTACGGCTTAGATTTTCGCTGGGTACTCGCCGCGCACTTATCCCAAATCCATTACCCACCCACGCTCGCCGTGATTGAACGCCTCGAATGGGGCAATGCCTATGGCTATGTAGAAGCTGTGCAAGAACAAGGTGTGGTGATTGCTGAACAACAAGCCGTGTGGGAGGAACTGCCTAAACGCCTGCAACGCACGCACGAATTACGCAAAAAAATCCAATACATCGAAAAACATCAACTCGGACGCATCAACTACCGCCTAGAAAAACTGCGCCTGCAAGAAAGAAAACTGCAACTACAAGAACGCCTCACGCCGACTAAAATCGCCGAATTGCAAGCCGAGCGTGATGCGCAACAAGCCCTCTCGCAACAATTCCAAAGCGAATTAAGCGCACTGCACCAAGCCAATCAACGCGACAGCCTGCTGCTGCGCGACATGCGCGGCGACCTGATCAATATCTCGCTGGCTAAAATTGTCCAAATTACCCAGCCCAACCGCCTCTCTTGGTGGCAAAAACTACAACAATATGGCGCGAACCTATGGCGTTTCGTCAGCACCGACCCCCGCGAGGCAAACACCGAAGGCGGCGTATTTCCCGCCATTTTCGGCACTGTGATGATGGTCATTATCATGTCCATCATCGTCACCCCGTTAGGTGTCATCGCCGCCGTATATTTGCACGAATACGCCAAACCCGGCTTATGGACACAAATCATCCGCATCTCTGTCAACAACCTTGCCGGCGTACCTTCGATTGTTTATGGCGTATTTGGCTTAGGCTTCTTCGTCTATTTACTGGGCGGCAATATTGACGCACTGTTTTTTCCCGAAGCCGCCCCCGCGCCGGTATTTGGCACGCCCGGTATCTTCTGGGCATCACTCACCCTTGCCCTGCTCACTCTGCCGGTCGTCATCGTTGCCACCGAAGAAGGCTTAAGCCGCATTCCAAGTGCCATGCGCGAAGGCAGTTTTGCACTCGGCGCGACCCATTTTGAAACTCTACGCTACACCATTTTACCCATGGCAAGCCCCGCCATAATGACCGGCTTCATTCTCGCCATCGCCCGCGCCGCTGGCGAAGTCGCACCGCTGATGCTAGTCGGCGTAGTCAAACTCGCGCCCTCACTGGTTCTCGACAGCAACGCGCCATTTTTACACCTAGAAAGAAAATTCATGCACTTAGGCTTTCACATTTACGATGTGGGCTTCCAAAGCCCCAACGTCGAAGCCGCTCGCCCGCTTGTTTATGCCACCGCCCTACTGCTGGTACTCGTCATCCTCGTGCTAAACATCACCGCCTTCTGGATTCGCGCCCGTCTGCGTGAACGCTACAAATCACTAGAGATGCTATAAGCCATGAACGTCATCGAAAAAGCCAACACCCTGGTTAGCTCTCACGGCTTCGATCTAAGCCTCTTCAACCGCAACGGTTTACAGCAACAATTCTGCATTGAAGACGAAACCATCTGCCTTGAAACACAAAACCTTCACTTGTTTTACGGCAGAGAGCAGGTATTGCAAGACATCAACATCAAAATCCCCAAAAACCGCGTCACCGCCTTCATCGGACCTAGCGGCTGCGGCAAATCCACCCTGCTACGCTGTTTTAACCGACTCAACGATCTGGTAGAAGGCTCGCGCATCAGCGGTAAAATTCTGCTTGACGGACAAGACATCTACCAACCGCGCACCAATGTTGCGCATTTACGCCGTTTAGTCGGCATGGTGTTCCAAAGACCCAACCCCTTCCCCAAATCCGTTTACGAAAATGTCGCTTATGGGCTGCGTGTGCAAGGCATCAAGCAACGCAAACGCCTCGACGAAGCAGTAGAACGCTCACTCAAAAGTGCTGGACTGTGGGATGAAGTGAAAGACCGTCTTAAAGAAAATGCGCAAGGCTTATCCGGCGGACAACAACAGCGGCTTATCATTGCCCGCGCCATCGCCATTGAACCCGAAGTCTTATTGCTCGACGAACCCGCCTCCGCACTCGACCCGATTTCCACCCTGAAAATCGAAGAACTGATCAACGAACTCAAGAAAAAATACAGCTTGATTATTGTCACCCACAACATGCAGCAAGCCGCCCGCGTCTCCGACTACACTGCCTTCATGTACTTAGGGCGCATCATCGAGTTTGGCAGCACCGATCTGCTCTTCACCACCCCGCAACAGCGGCAGACTGAAGACTACATCACCGGACGCTATGGATAGGAAAACAGGCTTACGCATTTGGCTTTTTCTAGTTCCCAAGCGCCGCTTGGGAACTCATACCTTGCCCGCGTCGCGGGCTGTCATCGTACAGACCGCAACGCGGTCAGGACGGCGTTCCCAAGTGGCACTTGGGAAGGAGGGCAATACCGCTTCCGGCACTTTGACTTTACCAAATAGCTGCTCCAACACCGGCAAGCATTGACACACCGACAAAGCGACCAAGGCCGAACTGTCTGCGATGACAATCATGCTGGATGCCGCCGCTCAAAGCGCAGTAAATCCGCTTCAATGTCGTCCGCCTCGATATTGATGACCGGGATTTTGTGTTTTTTACACGCCGCGAGGAAGGTATAACCGACATTCCGCATACCCCTTTCAACTATTTGATTTTTAAGTTTAAAGTTTAACTTATTTAGTTATAAGCTAAATGAATATAATAATTAAATCAAATGGTTATCTGTAGCATGTGCGGAATGTCGGGTATAAATGTCCACGCTCGCAAATTCACACGCCGCGCCACGGGACAACTGCCCTGACTGGAACAGCAGCAATGCGCTGTACAGCTTTAATTGCAGCGCCAGCGTGATGCGGTCTTGCTGTGGCGGCAGGCAGTGGTCGGGAATGTCGAGGGTGAGTTGCATGGTTTTATCTCCTTACGCCTTCCGTTCGTAAATCAACAGCTTGTCCAGGTCGATAAAGGGTTTGATATGCGGTGATACGCCATTATTTGGATACTAGGTCTACCCGCTTGTGCAATGCTGCTTCCAGTTCCAGCAGTAAATCAATGTCACCGGGTTCGCTTTCGCCTCGTGCAGCCGAGCCGAACAGCCACACACGCGCTATCGGACGGGTGCGGAAGTAGGTGAGGATGGTTTCTAAAGCTTGTCGGATTGAGGCAGGTAAAGCTTTCATATGTTTACTGTCCGTATTTCTCGGAGATTTTCAGCATTCGTTCTTGCAGTTTCAGCCTTGTGTCTTGATTTAATTTAGCATCTATTTTGTCACGTAAAGCTATGGCTTCAGTATTTTCCGCAAATGTGGCGAGGCCAAACCAGACATAGGCTTCATCTTGATTTGCAGTAACGCCTTTGCCGTTTAGGTACAATTTGCCGAGAATCAGTTGGGCTTCGTCGTCGCCTTGCTGAGCGAGGGGTTTGCATAGAGCTAAAGATTGACTGTAATCCTGTTCTGTAAATGCACTTTCACAGGTTTGTTTTTTCGGTTGTTCCTGTTTCACCTGCTCGGCAAAATTGGCAACGACTTGAGGGCAGGATTTGAGGTAGCCGCGTTTCAGTTTATCCAACATGGCGGGTGTTTTGTCGCGGCGTTGGTAACGCTTGGCAATATTTGCGCACCGTTTTTCCCGCTCGGCTGTGACTCGACTGATTTCAGTCGCCAATTTCTTGTCCTTCTCATTTTTGGCAAGCCAGTCTGTCAACGGGTCAATGTATTTTTGTGAAAATAGTATCTGTACATCTTCGTCAGCAGTCGTTGTTGCTGGTTCTGCTGGTTCTGTGGGTTCTACCCTGATTGGTTCCGGCTCTGTCTTGATAATTGAATCCGGCGTGCAGGCTGCTAAGAAAGCAAGGATGAAGATAATAAATAAATGTCTCATGATTCTGTTGTCCGTCAGCTAGTTTGTGTTACTCGGCATTAACTCGTTGTTGCGCTGTTTGAGCAGCGTCTAAGGCTGCTTCGGCAAGTTTGGCGGTGTCTTCCGATTTGTTTTCATAGGCTTGTTGCGCGGCTTGCAAGCGTTCTTTTGCAATACCGATGGCAACCTTGGCTTTAGGAGGAAGATTGTCAACAGCCTGTACTTGCTCGATAATCTTCTGAGCTTCGGCAATCGCCTTTTCTGGTACTTCAATCAGGCTACAGCCGGTAGCCTCTACTTTATGTATAACATCGGCTGGTGTCTCTAAGCATTCATCATGGTAATCCGGTACACCGTCACCGTCACCATCTGTATCTAGTGGACAGCCTTTCTTGTCCACGCCTTTGTTAATTTCCTCCGGCACATTATGTGGACAAGCATCTAAATAATCAGGTACGCCATCACCATCGGTATCTTGTGGGCAACCTGCGTCATCTACCAGCAGTTCCCGCCCGCATCAAAACCCTGTTAAAATAGCCCACAGTTACCC
>CAZOSP010000137.1:0-5211 GCA_964582525.1 uncultured Thiomargarita sp.
GCGGCGCGAAACGGCTACGCCGTTTGAGCTAATCTGGAGATTAGCTCTCCCATATAAGTGTAGATACGCATAAATCCTCCTTGGGGGTTTTTAAGTGCTTAAAGCAGGCGGGATTATATACTCATACCCGCCAGAATTGGATTTTACTTGAAAACATCCGCGATACATGGCATTTTCCTAAACGCATTTGCTGCTTTGCAAAAATTGCTTTTATCGCCTACACACCCATAGGAAATGTTTTTATGCTGATTTTTCAACAAGGTGCGCCAGGTCGCACCGCGCCGTCACAATTCTCTGCACAACGTCAACATGCGCCGGCAATTCCCGAAAAGCTACGCCGCAGCACCTCTGCTCAACTGCCGCAGGTGTCGGAACTCCAAGCGGTACGCCATTACACCCGCTTGTCACAAAAGAATTTTTCCATTGATACGCATTTTTATCCGCTGGGTTCTTGCACCATGAAGTACAACCCCCGCGCCTGTAATAGCTTGGCGATGCTGCCGGGGCTGTTAAATCGCCATCCGCTCGCGCCGGAAACACACAGTCAAGGCACCTTAGCCTGCTTTTATGAGTTGCAAGAAATTCTCAAAGAAGTGACTGGCATGAAGGGCGTATCTTTAGCACCCGCAGCGGGTGCGCAGGGCGAGTTTGCCGGTGTCGCCATGATTCGCGCTTACCATGACGCAAAAGGCGATAGCGCACGCACTGAAATGCTGGTGCCAGATGCGGCGCATGGGACTAATCCCGCCTCAGCGGTGATGTGCGGTTATAAGGTACGGGAAATTCCCACCGATAGCCAAGGCGATGTTGATTTAGACGCATTGCGCAAAGTGATAGGTCCGCAAACGGCGGGGATCATGCTCACCAATCCTTCCACTTTAGGCGTGTTCGAGCGGCGCATTGTTGAGATCGCCAAAACGGTCCACGCGGTCGGCGGTTTGTTGTATTACGATGGAGCTAACTTAAACGCCATTCTCGGCAAAGTACGCCCCGGCGACATGGGCTTTGATGTGATTCATATCAACTTGCACAAAACCTTTTCCACGCCCCACGGCGGCGGTGGACCCGGCGCGGGTCCGGTGGGCGTTAGCGAGCGTTTACTGCCCTTTTTACCGATTCCGATGGCGGCGCGAGAAAATCACCAATACCGCTGGCTCACAGAAAAAGACTGTCCGCACAGCATTGGGCGCATGGTCACTTTTGCCGGCAATGCGGGTGTTATTCTGCGCGCTTACATTTATGCGCGATTGCTAGGGCGTGAAGGTATGCCGCGCATTGCCGAATACGCCGCGCTGAACGCCAACTATTTACTGACGGCATTACAAAAAGTCGGTTTTGATGCCGCCTTCCCGAATCGCCGCGCCAGCCATGAATTTATTTTGACCTTAAAACGCCAAGCCAAGCAGCAAGGTTGTAATGCAATGGATTTTGCCAAGCGGCTGCTCGACAAAGGCTATCACGCGCCGACCACTTATTTCCCGCTGTTAATTCCCGAATGTTTGCTGATCGAACCGACAGAAACCGAAGATAAAGCCACTTTAGATGCTTTTGTGCAAGCCATGCAGGAGATTCAGCAAGAGGCGGAAAGTCAGCCGCAACTGCTCAAGGAAGCCCCGTACACACTGCCAATACGCCGTTTGGATGATGTTAAAGCAGCGAAAGATTTAGATATTGCTTGGCGCGGTTAGCGGCTGTTTCATGCGTCTTTTCTGGTGCCGCGTAGGACGCTGTACGCGGAAAAACTGTGCCGTTTTTCTTACAACTGATCTAAACGCACACGCTGTAACTGCTCGCTGCGCAGTGGATGGTGTGACGTCAACACCGCAATGCCGCCCTTGTCTGCATGGGCGTGGAGCAAATCTTCCACCATTGCAATGCCGGCTTTATCCAGTGACGTAAAAGGCTCGTCAAGAATCCACACGGGGCTGTCATTGAGTAGCAAACGCGCAAGCCCTACGCGGCGGCGTTGCCCAGCGGACAAAGCGCGAGAGGGGGCATCTTCAAAACCGCGCAAACCGATTGTTGCCAAGACCTCGTCTAAATCCACAGCTCGCGGTTTAGCACTCAAAGACTGTGCAACGCGCAAATTTTCCAGCGGTGTTAATTCGCCCTTCACGCCATGAAAATGTCCGACATAGCTTAATGCCGCATAATAATCGCTGCGGTTTTCTTCAATGTTTTCGCCCTGCCAGCGTACTTCGCCGCTTTCTGCCAGCGATAAGCCGCAGAGAATGCGCAGCAAACTGGTTTTGCCGCTGCCGTTATGCCCTTCAATTTGTAATAAATCGCCTGCTTTTAGCTGAAAATTTAAGTCTTCAAATAATAAGCGGTCATCACGGATGCAGCTTAGGTTGCAGGCACTGAGGGCGACTTGTTGTGGCTGATTCATAGTTATTTAACCTAGTGATTTTTGGGTAGAGCATTCGCGTTCGCGCCACAAAAAGACGTGGCGCAAACCCTACGAGGCTGATTCATAGCCGAGTAGGGTGCGCGACATCTTTTCGTCGCGCACGCGGAACGATGGCACGATGCCGAGCATTCGCGTTCGCGCCACAAAAAGACGTGGCGCAAACCCTACGAGTTGTCATGCTCCAGCGTAGAAACGTCGGTTTCCATGCCAAGTTCTTTGATTTTGCGCGTCACTGTGTTACGTCCCCAGCCAAGCAATTTGGCGGCTTCTTGACGGCGACCAGCGGTAAAACCCAGCGCGGCTTCAAGCAAAATACGTTCAAAACGTGGCGCAGCTTCGCCTAGCAGGTCTTCGCAGTCGGCTTGTAGGCGTTGCTCCGCCCAGCGGCGCAGGCTTTGTTCCCAGTCGCTCTGCACGTCTTTGGCGCGGCACTGTTGACGCAGTTCGGGCGGCAGGTCTTCAAGCAGAACTTCCTGTCCGGATGCCATGACGGTCAACCAGCGGCAGGTGTTTTCCAGTTGTCGCACGTTACCCGCCCAATCGAGTTGGCACAAATAGTTTTCCGTGTCAGGGTGCAGGCTTTTCGGTTCTACGTCCAGTTCTTGGGCGGCACTGCATAGAAAATATTTCATTAAGGTGGGTATGTCTTCGCGGCGTTCACGCAGCGGCGGCAGGTGAATACGGATGACGTTGAGACGGTGATAGAGGTCTTCACGAAATAGGTTGCTTTGTACGCGCTGTTGCAGGTCTTGGTGGGTGGCGGCGATAATGCGTACATTGACTTTGAGCGGCGCGTGTCCGCCTACGCGAAAAAAAGTGCCGTCGGCGAGGACGCGCAGCAGGCGAGTTTGCAGTTCGGCAGGCATGTCGCCGATTTCATCGAGGAATAGGCTGCCGCCGTCGGCTTGTTCAAAGCGCCCGCGTCTTTGTTGCAAGGCACCGGTAAATGCCCCACGTTCGTGTCCAAAGAGTTCGGATTCCAGTAGTTCTTTGGGAATTGCGGCGGTGTTTAAGGCGATAAAAGGTTGCTTGGCACGCGGACTGTGGCGATGCAGGGCGTGGGCGACCAGTTCTTTGCCGGTGCCGGATTCGCCGGTGATTAATACGGTGATGTTGGAGCGCGATAAGCGTCCGATAGCACGAAAGACTTCCTGCATGGCGGGCGCGGAGCCGATGATTTCCGGCTGTTGTAAAGGCAGTTCTGCGCTAGTGCTTGAGGCGTGTTGTTCGCCTTCGCTGAGGGCGCGCTGCACCAGTTCGACAGCTTCATCCACATCAAAGGGCTTGGGCAGGTATTCAAAAGCACCGCCCTGATAGGCTGATACTGCGCTCTCCAAATCGGAATAGGCAGTCATAATGATGATCGGGATCTGCGGATGCTGCTGGCTAAGGTGTTCTAGCAGCGCCAGACCGTTCATGCCGGGCATTCGTATGTCGGTAATAATCACCGCAGGCGGCTGTTGTTCTAGTTGATGCAGCACGGCATCTGCGCGTGCAAAACAAGTAATGTTTAATCCCGCTTGCGTCAGGGCTTTTTCCAGCACCCAACGAATGGCGCGATCATCATCAATGACCCAAACATTTTTCATCGTTTTTACTGACCTTTGTCGTCGCTTTGTGCATCTTGATAAAGGGGAAACCAAAGATTGAATAGGGTTTTACCCGGCTTACTGCTACAACTGATAAGTCCATCGTTTTGGTTGACCAGGGTTTGCGCGATGGACAAGCCTAAGCCCGTGCCTTCAGCGCGTCCGGTCACCATAGGGTAAAAAACCTGCCCCAGCATGTCTTCCGGAATGCCCGGTCCATCGTCTTGTATATCAATGCGCAAAGCCATTTTGTGCGCCCGATTGCCTAAGATAATACGCCGTTCTACGCGGGTGCGAATGACTAGCTGACCTTCGCCTTGCATGGCTTGAATGGCATTGCGCGCAATATTTAACACCGCTTGCAGCACTTGATCGGGGTCGGCATAGATGTCGGGAATGCTGGGATCAAAATCATTGCAGACTCGGACAGCCTGGCTCGCTTCGGAGGCGACCAGTTGCCGCACGCGGCATAGCACACGATGCACGTTGAGGCGTTCCTTGTGCGGCAGGGAACGTGGTCCTAACATGCGATCCAGCAAGGTTTGCAGGCGATCCGCTTCACCGATAATAATGTCGGTATATTCACACAGTGACGGCGGTAGCTCGCGGGCTAATAACTGTGCCGCGCCACGCAAACCGCCCAGCGGGTTTTTTATTTCGTGCGCCAAGCCTCGCAGCACGTTTTGCGCAGCTTGACGCTGCAAAATGAGGTTTTCCTCGCGGCTTAAGCGTTGTTGCTGATCAACATTGACAATTTCAACTAAAAAAGCTTCAGGGGCTTGTTTGCTGCTTTGTCGCACCGGCGTAATGCTGCAATCAATGGTCAATTCTTGACCATTATGCAGGGTGACGCGCAAACCATGTTCAATCACAGAGGTTGCATTGTTCAGATCATCTACAGGTGGAAAACATTCGCAGTCTCGAAATAAGCGTTGTATAGACACTTCATAGACTTGATTAGCGCTTAAATCAAATAAGCTTTCCGCTGCGGGATTAATGGCTTGCAAGCGCAACTCGGCATCCAGCCACAGCACCGCTGTCATCTGGTGGTCAAGCATTTTTTGCGCAAGAAGAGAGGATGGGATCATAAATGCAGGTGTTTTTTAGTTATTGCTTAGAGTGCTGTAGGGCGGATTAAGCGAAGCGTATCCGCCAAACCAATCCGCCAAACCAATCCGTAGGGCGGATTAAGCGAAGCGTATCCGCCAAACC
>CAZOSP010000137.1:5311-8545 GCA_964582525.1 uncultured Thiomargarita sp.
AAACCAATCCGTAGGGCGGATTAAGCGAAGCGTATCCGCCAAGCCAATCCGCCAAACCAATCCGTAGGGCGGATTAAGCGAAGCGTATCCGCCAAACCAATCCGCCAAACCAATCCGTAGGGCGGATTAAGCGAAGCGTATCCGCCAAGCCAATCCGCCAAGCCAATCCGCCAAACCAATCCGCCAAACCAATCCGCCAAGCCAATCCGCCAAGCCAATCTATGTCTTCTCATGCGGACAATGCTATGATGCGCCCTTTCACAAAACAAACAACAGGGAGTTAATTATGTGGACAGCACTTTGGAAATTTCTGCACAAACTGGCTTCGCCCAAATATTTTTACGAGATTTCCGCCAAGCTCATTCCTTGGTTTGGTTGGACGGCTTTATTGCTTATTTTAGTCGGGCTATATCTTGGTTTAGTCAAAGCTCCACCGGATTATCAACAAGGCGAAAGCTATCGAATTATTTATATCCATGTTCCCGCCGCTTGGATGTCCATGTTTATTTACGTGGTGATGGCAGTCGCGGGCGGTATCAGCCTGATTTGGAAAATGAAATTGGCAGATGTGATGATCGCAAGCTCAGCACCGATTGGCGCAGCATTTACCTTTTTAGCCCTAGCCACAGGTTCTTTGTGGGGAAAACCCATGTGGGGAGCTTGGTGGGTGTGGGATGCGCGTCTTACCGCAGAATTAATCCTGCTGTTTTTGTACTTCGGCATCATGGCACTCAATGCCGCGATTGAGGACAAGCGTAACGCTGCTCGCGCCAGTGCTGTGTTGGCACTGGTCGGCGTGGTCAACATCCCGATTATTCATTATTCGGTCGAGTGGTGGAATACGCTGCATCAAGGCGCGACCATCACCAAATTTGACAAACCCTCAATGGAGGATTCCATGCTCATTCCTTTGCTGCTCATGGCATTGGCTTTCAAGTTTTATTATGCGGCTGTGGTTATGAAACGAGCGCGGGTGGAAGTGCTGGCGCGTGAAAAGAACAGTGCTTGGGTACAGGAAGTAGTGCTGTCAAAATAGAGGAGCGAGGGTCAGCGTATTGGCTGCCTGTTCACATTTTATCCCGACATTGAGGATAAAGTGCCTGCACCAATTGCGCAAAACCCTGTGTAACAAACTGTGAAACCGCCTCAAAATAGCGTTTATCAACCATCACAATAGCACCTTTTTGTCCGGCTGGCGTGCGGGCTACAAAGCGATTGTGAAAAAGATTTTGCCGTGCTTGGGCAAAATTTTCCACCTGCGTTGGCACAATAATTAATTCTGGCTGCCACACCAGCAAGCGTTCATAATCGAGCTTTTGCACCCCTCGCACCCCGTTTTGTGCGGCGATATTTTGCAAACCCGCCAGACCCAGTAAATCATCCGCAGTGGTATTTTTGCCGCTGGTAAAGTGCCAGCTATCCAGCAGCAAAGCGCGGGTTTTTTTTGCTGTATCCACACACGCCTGCCACTGTTGTATCTCGCCCTGCATTTTTTCAATCAGGTGCTGCGCATTCTCCTCTAAACCCAAGGCGCGCCCAAGCAAGCGCGTATTGGCATAAATATTTTTTATGCTATTAAAATGCGCAAATTGCAACACCTGCGCGCCGCTGGCTTGCAGTTGCTGCAAGGTTTCGGCGCGATTGTAACTGGCAGTGAGAATGAGATCAGGTCGGTGTTGTAAAATTTGCTCAACGCCGCTCGGACGCGCCTTGCCGCTGGCTTGTACAGCCTCAGCAATAAGGCTGTATTGCGCATCGGTTGACAAGGCACTGAAGCCTATGACGCGCTCCAAAGGACACAAGGCAAGCAGCATTTCATCAGTGGCAAGGGTTTGCGAAATAATCCGTTGCGGCGGCGCGGGGAGCGTCACCACGCGCCCGCGTCCATCCTCTAATTGGCGCGGGAAATCGGCAGCATGGGCAAAAAAGGAAGATAGACTAACAAAGCCCGCCAACAGAAAGCCTTTGAACCCGCTGGTCAACGTTCTAAAATGCTTTCGTTGCCAGTTTCGTGAGGCTGCGAAAGACCTCATAGCGGCAATTTTTATGTGTACTGCCCGCGGCTTGAAACTGCGCTCAGGGATTTTGATTAAGTGCTTAAAACCAAAGTAGTTGCAGCAAACTTGATAAAGCAAAAAATGCAGTTTCTGGCGGCGATGAGGATAACTTCTCATTGTATAGTCAATCCATTTTTCAAAGGTTTGGCTGTTACAGATCAGCTAATGGCTTGACAGTCTGGTAAGCCAACTGTAAATCTGCCCAAGCTTTGCCTTTTTCGGCGGGAAAGCGTAGCAAATAAGCCGGATGGTAGCTGACGACCACAGGAATGCCGGTGTCTGCATAGGTGTGTAGTCTGCCACGTAACTCGCCAAGGTTTGCCTCGCTCCCTAATACCTGTTGTGCGGCAACACGCCCGACGAGCAAAATTAACTGCGGCTGGATGAGCTGGATTTGGCGTTGTAAATAGGCTGCGCAGGTTTGCGTTTCTGAGGCATCGGGATTGCGATTATGCGGCGGGCGGCATTTCACCGTGTTGGCAATATAGACCTGCTGACGTTTTATGCTCACCGCTTGTAGCATGGCGTTAAGCAACTGCCCGGCACGTCCGACAAACGGCTCGCCTTGTAAGTCTTCATCATGTCCGGGGGCTTCGCCGATGATGAGCCAACGCGCTTGCGGATCGCCCACGCCAAATACAGTATGGTTGCGCTGTTGGTGTAGTTCGCAGTCTTGGCATTCCTGCACCCGCGCTTGCAAAGCATCCCAATCGAGACGCAAAATGTGCTGTGCGCGTCGCTGTTTGGGGTCACATTGGGCAGCAGGTTCAAACGACTCATGCTCTTCTGGCAGCAGCGGCTCAAAATTATCTGCCAAGTAAACATCCGCTGGCACAAACAAATAATCCGGCGGTGCGTCCATGTTCGGCATGTCATCTATCACCGCCGTCGTGCCAGTCGCGCCAGTCGTGCGTTCAAGCTGTGGCTGCGTGACGCGCTCGGCACTTGGGTGGACCTGCGCGGTCGGCGCGGTCGGCATAAGTGCGGATTCACCTGCTGTCACCCGCAAGCCGTCTGTTGACGGGGCTTGATTGACAAGCGGCAAGGGTTTGTCGCGCCGCTGCCAGACGGTGATGCCTAGCGCGTCTAAATAGGGAAGAGGATTTGGCATAATGTTCAAATAGCCGAGTAGATACCGTCTCTCAAGTCAAGCATTATTTTACAAGGAAAGTGTAAA
>CAZOSP010000138.1:0-8403 GCA_964582525.1 uncultured Thiomargarita sp.
TATCGCTGGGACGTTCTATTTGGCGTTCTGTTGCATCAATACTCAATTCTTGATTATATATTCAGGTAAACTGATGGTAATCACCATTTGCCTGCTGAGTTCATTAAGGAGAACTTCCATGTATATTAACGAACTTGGTGCTTTACTCATTTTAATCGCCGACATTTATGCCATCATCATGATCTTGCAAAGCTCGGCGAGGGATATTGAAAAACTGCTGTGGATTTTAGCCGTGATTATCCTGCCCCTGATCGGTGTCATTATCTGGTTTTTCGCGGGACCGGGGAAAAAGCCGTTTTAATCACCGCCGCCCGCACCTTAGCCTCTTTGTAGCGGCTACATCGCACGATTGCCCTGAAAGTTGCTGTTTATCGCTTGATAGTTAGCACCTACAGGTGGATACTGAAAAATTCTTAACCCCTTAAACCCTGTTTTATTTAGGAGAATATCAACATGACTTTAGAACTTGCGCTTGCCCCCGTGATAGCTTTGGCTGCCGGTATCTTGATCTTGGTTCAACCCAAATTACTCAACTTCATCGTGGCGATTTACCTAATCGTGATCGGTGTACTCGGCCTGCTCGGTAATCCTCTCTGATACCATCGGGTTCGCAAAACCCGTCCCGCCTATATTTTTTCACTGTGCTTACGGAACGCCGCACGATCTCCTCATTCCCAAGTGCCACTTGGAAATGAGGCATGGTTTTCAATCGGATAATTTTCTCTCTAACGGTCATTTGGCTCTAACACTCTGGTCAGGGGCGGCAGGTTGCCGCCGAGAAACCTGAAAAATAGCAAACAGCCCAATGGCGACCTGCCGTCCACTAGGAGCCTGTCCGAAAACTTATCAATCACCGTACCTACTCCCTGAAAACTCTGTAAAAGTCTGTAAGTCATTGATTTTAGCTAAAGCATATTCACGTAACTTGTTGATTTTACTATAAGCGAAAAAGTTGTTCGGAGTTTTCAGCTTTTTGCTAAATCGGCAGCGTGCTATTGTTTCGCGTGCGCGACGATAAAGATGTCGCGCACCCTACCGGACTTAATAAAAATCCTGAGCTTCAGGTTTCAGGCTAGTTTGCGCCACGTCTTTTTGTGGCGCGAACGCGAATGCTCGGCAGCGTGCTATTGTTTCGCGTGCGCGACGATAAAGATGTCGCGCACCCTACTGGACTAAATCGGCAGCGTGCTATTGTTTCGCGTGCGCGACGAAAAGATGTCGCGCACCCTACTGGACTGTTCAGACAAATCATTTCCTTAACCCTATCAAATTCACACAAAAATAGTGCAAAGCATGTCCAAAATATCAATCTACCCCACCCGTTTTACACTGCTTATCCTCAGCCTATGGTCTTTGTTAGCATTCCTCTGCTGGTTGTTTGCCCTGCCCCTATTGCTCTGGCAAATCAGCGGCTTAAGCTTGTTGCTGTTGCTTCTGTTGGACGCGGCACAGCTTAAACAACTGCCCCAATTACAGATACAACGCCAAGCATCCAGCTCGCTGGCGGTCGGCGTATGGAGCAAAGTGCAATTACTCCTGTGGCATGAAGCAGAACACCCCTGTCGAGTGGCTATTTTTGATGATTATCCGCAACCTAGCGAAATTCGAGACCTGCCACAAAATCTGCGCATCCCACCGCGTCATCGGGTCAAAATGCGTTACCAATTACGTGCGCAGCAACGCGGCGCGATGCACTTTGGCGGCGTACACATTGCCCTAACGTCCCGGCGAGGCTTCTGGCAATTACAGCGTTATCAAACACTGGAACAAGCCGTTAAAGTCTATCCCAATTTTGCCGCAGTGACGCGCTACACCCTGCTGGCAACAGAAAATCGTTTAGGACAGCTAGGCATTCGTCAATTACAACGACGCGGCGAAGGCTTAGATTTTCTACAATTACGCGAATACCGCATGGGCGATAGCTTGCGTCAAATTGATTGGAATGCAACAGCGCGGCAGCGCAAATTGATTTCTAAAGAATATCAAGACGAGCGCGATCAACAGGTGGTGTTTTTGCTTGATTGCGGACGGCGCATGTTAGCCCGAGACGGCGAATTATCACATTTTGACCACAGCTTAAACGCTGTGTTATTGCTCTCCTACGTGGCATTGCGTCAAGGCGACGCACTCGGCTTAATGACTTTCAGCGGCAGCCAGCGGTGGTTATCGCCGCGCAAAGGCGCGGGGGCTATTAATCAGGTATTAAACAGCATTTACGATTTACAGCCCAGTCTGCATACCAGCGATTATCTGCTGGCTGCGCAAACCCTCATGCGATACCAGCGCAATCGTTCTTTAGTGATACTTATCAGCAATTTACGCGATGAAGACAGCAGCACTCTAGGTGCTGCTCTAGCCCTGTTGCGACAGAAGCATCTGGTCTTGTTGGCAAGTTTACAGGAATCGGTTTTACATCAGGTGCTTGAGCAACCGATAGAGGATTTTCGTAGTGCTGTACAGCAAGCCGCAGTAGCCGAGTATTTGCTGCACCGTCGCCAAGCACACGAAAGCTTAACTCGGCGGGGCGTGTTACATTTAGACACAGAACCCCAGCAATTACCGGTTAATTTAATTAATCACTATCTCGACATTAAACGCGCAGGTCGCTTATAACGCCAAACACCTAAAGCATTAGCATTTTTGCGTCTGCAAAAACATCTGAAAATCATTACGATTTAAGGGTTTGCTAAACATGAATCCTTGTCCGGTTTGGCAACCATGATTATTTAAGAAATCAATTTGTGTTTGGTTTTCAATGCCTTCTGCCACAATACCCAAATGCAAGCGTTGCCCAAGACTGATAATAGCACTGACAATTTCCGCATCTTGTTTAATGTCTTCAATATCTTTCACAAAAGATTGATCGATTTTCAATTCACTAATTGGAAAGCGTTTCAAATAACTTAAAGAAGAATAACCCGTGCCAAAATCATCAATTGCCAGCGTCACCCCCATTGCTTGTAATTCTCGCAAAGTATTAACCACCGTCTCTTCTTCTTGAATTAAAATACTTTCCGTTAATTCGAGTTTAAGATAAGGTGCTTTCAAACCTGTTTCAATCAACACCTCAGCCACTTCTTTGGCTAAATCCTGATGACTAAATTGTCGCGCAGACAAATTCACCGCAATTTTCAATTTAGCATACCCTTGATCGTGCCAGGCTTTAGTTTGCGCACAAGCGGTTTTTAATACCCAATGTCCAATCTCAATAATCAAATTGCTTTCTTCGGCTAAGGGGACAAACTCAGAGGGAGAAATCATGCCGCGTTGCGGATGAAACCAGCGTACTAAAGCTTCCATACCAATCAAACGCTGCGAGCTTAATTCAAATTGCGGTTGATAAAAGACACTCAGTTCTTCGCGTTCTAAAGCGCGGCGCAAGCTGCTTTCTAGTAATAATAATTCCAGGCTGTGGGTGTTCATAACGCGCATGTAAAAGCGGTAATTATTACCGCCATTTTGTTTAGCCTCATACATGGCTGTTTTAGCATTTTGTAACAGCAATTCACCGGTCGCCCCGTCATTTGGAAATAAACTAATACCAATACTGCCGCTAACAAAAATTTCTTTATCATCAATAATAAATTCTTGCTTAAATAAATTCAGCAGCTTTTGGGCAATCCAAGTGGCGTTGTCGGTATGTGGAATATGTTCTACTATCACGGCAAATTCATCGCCGCCTAAATGTGCGATAGTATCTTCGGTGCGCATGGCGTCTTCTAAGCGTTGCGCGAACAGCTTTAAGATTTCATCGCCTTTTTCATGTCCTAATGAAGTATTAATATCTTTGAGCCGATCCAAATCCATCATAAACACGGCAATTCTTGCTTGTTCGCGCACTGCGCGCTGAGTTGCATGATTTAAGCGATCATTGAGCAATAAACGATTAGGCAAGCCGGTTAGACTGTTGTATTGGGTTAAATAATCCAGTTGTTGCTGGGATTTTTTCATCGCGCTAATGTCAGAAAACACCCCTACATAATTAATCGGCGCGCCGCTGTCGTTGGTGACAGTGCTGATAGTCAGCCACTCGTGGTAAATTTCTCCCGATTTGCGACGGTTAATAATTTCTCCCCGCCAGCCCCCGCTTTGCTCTAAATTTTTCCACATTTCTCTATAAAAATCCGCACTTTGATCGCCTGATTGCAACAATGCAGGGGTTTTGCCTAGCACTTCTTCAAAACGGTAGCCGGTAGTTTCCGTAAAGGCTTTATTGATTTTCAGAATTTCACCTTTTAAGTTGGTCACTACCACACCTTCGGCGGTATTTTCAAACACGGCAGCCGCTTGACGCAGTTGTTTTTCATCACGTTTACGTTCCGTGATGTCAATGCAGGTAATGATGGTGTAATTGAATGGTTGTGCGCTGTTTAATAATGAATGACAGACACAATCTACACATAAACGGGTGTCTCCTTTACCGTATAAATGAATTTCTTGATGTATGATTGTTTCATCTGTGGTGGATTGTTTTGGTGCAGGCAACAAGAGATTGAGGTCGGGTAAAATCTGCTCTAGGGAGAGATGATAAATATCATCTTCTGCAAAATCGGATAATTGAAAAAAGATTTGATTGGCTTGGGTAATTTTACCGTCTGCGTTAATGACAATAATCATTGCATTAACCGCATCAATTAAACTATGCACAAAACTCTTTTCTGCTGTTAATATTTGATTAAGCTGTACTGTTTCATCTAGTTGTTGCTGTAATTGTTGATTGATAGGACGCAACGCTATATGCCAGACTAAAAATCCTAATGTAAATAGTAAACACAGAATATTGAAGGCTACAATAAATAATAACTGCCATTTTTGTTGTTGCAAAGCTTGCCGAATCAATCGAATGTCCTGTTGTAATGTAATAAACAGCACAATGTTATGCGCTTTTACGTGGATTTCAGTGAATAATATATCCCGTTGCTGAAGTTTAGAGGTGTCATCCGTTTGATCATCAATCGATACAAAAAAATCATCCGCTTGAATGCTTAAAGACAACACCTCTGAGCGGGTACTGACCCAATGATGCAAAATAGGTTTAATTTCACTGTTTCTATTGTCTGCTAATGCTTGTGCAACAAACTCGCCTAAGCTGTGTAATTGTGCTTTGACGCGGTTTTGTTCTTGATTGAGTGCCATGCGGGTTTGTTGATGCACAATGAATTGATGCGTCAGTAATGAAACCGCTAATAGGATGCCTGCAAAAATTAACCACAAGCGTCGAGAAAAAAGACTGGTTGGGAAATTCATAAACCGCTATTTTAGATAACCTGTTATTGTGCGAATGTTTACTAGCAAACGCTGTTTTTGCTTATTTGAAGTATTGTAGAAGTATTCCTGACAGCAGTTTTGGAGTAAGCGTTCATACCCTTCTCAGTAAAGACCTGTCAGGTTTTGCACGGGGGACTGAACGGTTACGTTTTGGGCGGGGCAATGTTTTTAATGCAGGCGCGCTTTGAGCGATACAAGACTGGCGCAAGATTGTTTATGCGGGTGCCAAGCATCAGGCGGGAAGGAAGTGGCTTTTATCGCAGTGATTGTAACATGTCATTGGGAATCTGGCTGGACTACATTGGCATTGAGTAGAGTCGAGGCTGCCAAAAACCCCCACCACCTGAGTGACCTAACCCGCGAGAAAAAGCGCGTTTTGCAGAAATGCGGCTAAATCAGCCTGCGCCAAGCTTTCCTGCGGCTTATCTTCGCGCAAATATTTAACCGCTATGCTACCTTGCTGCACTTCGCTTTCGCCGAGCAGCAACGCGAAACGGGCGCCGCTTTTATCGGCTTTTTTGAACTGGCTTTTGAAACTGCCGCCGCCGCAATGCGACAACAAGCGCAAATCCGGCAGCGCGTCGCGCAAGCGTTCTGCCAGCAATAAACCGGCTTGCGTGGCGGTATCGCCTACCATGAGCAAATAAGCGTGCGGCGCGCTGTCCGGCAGGCGCGTCTTGTCTTGCTCTTCCAAAAGCGCGACCAAACGCTCTAAACCCATAGCAAAACCCACTGCTGGCGTGGGTTTGCCGCCGATTTCTTCAACCAGCGAGTCATAACGTCCACCGGCGCAGACAGTGCCTTGCGCGCCGAGTTGCGTAGTGACCCATTCAAACACGCTGCGGTTATAATAATCCAAGCCGCGCACCAGACGCGGGTTAATGCTGAATGCTACGCCCGCTGCCGTGAGCAGTTCTTGCAGTTGTTGGAAATGCGCTTGCGATTCGGTATCCAGATGTTCGAGTAAGCGCGGCGCGGCTTCGATTAATGCTTGCATGTCAGGATTTTTGCTGTCGAGAATGCGCAGCGGATTGCTCTGCAAGCGATTCAGGCTGTCTTGGTCAAGCTTATGTTGATGCTGAGAAAAATAGCTCACTAATTGGTCACGATAAGCAGCACGGGCGGCTGATGAGCCTAGCGAATTTATGTGCAGCTCTAAATCTGACAAACCCAACGCCTTCCACAGTCGCGCTGTCATTAAAATGATTTCTGCATCAATATCCGGTCCTGCTAAGCCATACACTTCCACGCCGATTTGGTGGAATTGGCGATAACGCCCTTTTTGTGGACGCTCGTGGCGAAACATGGGACCCAGGTACCAGAGGCGTTGTTGCTGGCTAAATAAGCCATTTTGAATACCAGCGCGTACACAGCTTGCCGTGCCTTCAGGTCGCAAAGTCAGGTTGTCGCCGTTGCGATCCTCAAAGCTATACATTTCTTTTTCAACAATATCAGTCACTTCACCAATAGAGCGTTGAAACAACTCGGTTTTTTCTACAATCGGCATACGAATTTCGTTATAGCCGTAGCGGTTGAGAATGCCCCGCATGGTGTTTTCGAGGTACTGCCAGTAAATAATGTTGTCCGGCAGAATGTCGTTCATGCCGCGAATGGCTTGAATGGCTTGGATGTTTTGACTCATGGTTGTACTAACAACTCCTTTCATTATGAAAAAATCGGTGGACCTAAGCTTTCCTGCCGTTCCCAGACGCGCATCCAATATCTCACCCATGCGTTGCGCGGCAGTCCTGTTTTAATGCTTACCCATCCATCGCCCTAATCCTTGCAGCACTGCGAGCCATGCAAAGCGCGACCATACGCCGAGACTGACCGCCCAAAACAGGGGCGCGGGATAGCGTTGACGGAAAAATTTGCGGTAAAACTTTAACATGCTGCGGTGCTTGTACCAAGACACGCGAAGCGGTTGATGCTGACTACAGACCCCCTTGATGTGTGTGACACGTATCTCTGGCACGAACAAAATCTGCCAGCCTGCCGCTTGGAAGCGGATAAACCAATCTAAATCTTCGCAGTGCAAAAAATAGCTGTCGTCCATCATGCCTACCTGCTCGACTGCCTCACGGCGCACCAGCATAAACGCCCCTGAAATGCCTTCCAGCAGCAGCGGCGCAGTGGGCAACGGCTGTTGCGTTTGCACTACGGTCTGCCAATGCGGAAATAGCTTGTGCAGCATCAGCATTTGCACCAACGCCCGTGCGGGCGTGGGAATGCGGCGGCGGCAGCTTGGCTGCTCGCTGCCGTCTTGGTTTTGCACCAGCACACCCGCCATGCCTGCCTGCGGATACTGTTCTAGTACGCTCAACAAACGGCTGAGGGTGTCTTTTTCTATCAAGCAGTCGGGGTTTAACAGCAAGATATAAGTGCCGCGGGTGGCGGGCAAAACCTGATTGATGCCGCCCGCAAAACCTATATTTTCCTTTAATGCGCGACAATGCAAACGCGCATCGTCGGCAAATGTCTGTTGTACTTGCACAAAACTGCCATCGGCTGAAGCGTTATCAACCAGGAATAGCTCAATCTCGGCGGTAGAATCTAACACCCGCCGCACCGATTCTAAGAGCAGATCGCCGGCGTTGTAATTGACGATGATGATGGAGACGAGGCAATCGATGGGAGGGGTGGCAAAAAGAGACATGATGATGGAGTGCTTTGGCTGAGTGGGTGGGGCATCTTATAGCGGTATTTGAATATGGGCAATACGGATATACGGCGGGCGGTGAACTTTTCGGATTTTGCAGATTGAGGGGAAAAGTCTTGCCGCGTATTGCGTGGCTGACGTGCCTAACGCACTCTACCTTACGGATGAGAAGCTTGTAAAAAATTGTTGAAATTCAGTGGGAGACAAGGTTTCCTTATGCCCTATGTTGAAAACCTTGACCCGCGAGGACTTCTGGGAGCGCTAATCTCCTGATTAGCTCAAACGGCGTAAGCCGTTTCGCGCCGCCGTTGGCGGCGATGCTAATCTGGAGATTAGCATTCCCACGCAGCGGGTGCAGGTTCGTAACCTGCACGCCGAACGGTTCAAATAACCTTGGGTCACTCAAAACGTTCAGGTCAAGGTTGAAAACCTTGACCCGCGAGGACTTCTGGGAGCGCTAATCTCCTGATTAGCTC
>CAZOSP010000139.1:0-8373 GCA_964582525.1 uncultured Thiomargarita sp.
GTGCCGGTCGCAGCAGGCGCGAGCCGGGCGGCTACCGCGCTGGCTGAACCGCCGGAAGAGCCGCCGGGGACGCGCTCAATGTCCCAAGGGTTTTTTACGCTGCCGTAGTAGCTGGTTTCATTAGACGATCCCATGGCAAACTCGTCCATATTGGCTTTGCCCAGCGTAATCATGCCCGCCGCGTTGAGTTTTTCAACGACAGTGGCATTGTAGGGCGCGATAAAGTTGTCAAGCATTTTCGAGCCGCAACTGGTTTTGATGCCTTGTGTGCAGAAAATGTCTTTATGTAGCAAAGGAATGCCGCTTAACTCTGTTGCCTTGCCCGCTTGCAGACGTTGATCGGCGGCTTGGGCTTGTTGCAGGGCGTGTTCTTCGGTGATGCTGATAAAGCAGTTGAGCGTATTATTGTATTGTTTAATGCGCTGCAAAAAGTGTTGCGTGAGCTCAACACTGGAAAATTCGCCTTTCTGTAAGGCGCAGGATAATTCGCTGAGGGTTTTGTTGTGCATGGTCTTCAATGTCGTTTAGCTTGGGGGATGGCTGGCGGCTATGAGTATAAGTTACGCAATTCTATTCAATCACTTTAGGCACCAGGTATAATCCAGCTTCCACTTGCGGCGCAATACTTTGAAATAAATCGCGTTGATTAGATTCGCCGACAACATCTTCGCGCAAACGCGCTACCGCTTCAAAGGGATGTGCCATTGGCGTGATCTGTGCTGTGTCCACCTGGTTCATTTGTTCAACCAGTTGCAAAATATCGGACAAATTATCTGCATAACGCGGGATGTCGTCTTCGCTTAAGGCGATACGAGCGAGGTGTGCAATTTTTTCTATATCCATTTTGTTCAGTAACATGCTCACTCCGTTGTTGTGAAAAACTTGCGAAACAACTTTAAGGAACTGCCAAATCATCTTGTTTCGCTTAAAAATAAAGGCTTCAATCAGTCTCTTTGCGCACACTAAAAACGCACCATTTTAGCCTAAAATGCGCAATAAAGCCTATCAAAAACACAAAAATAGCCGTTATCAAGGTACTTGCTCTAATGTTTAGGCATTGGTAGAGTAGCGCGGATTTTACCGCTGCTTTTACGCCGCCTAAAATTGGCTTATCCGATTTAAGCTTCACCGCTTAAATTTCATCGCGGCTTGGATTTTATACTCATACCTGCCAGAAACTGCATTTTTTGCTCTATCAAGTTTGCTGCAATTACTTGATTTTAATCGCTTAATTAAAATCCATGAGCGCAGGTTTCAGGCAGGGCGCAATATAACACCTTGAAACCTCAAGGGCAGACTAGGATTGTAATAATTAAATGTTAAAGCGCTTACGTGGACTATTTTCTAACGATCTGTCGATTGATCTAGGCACAGCAAATACGCTGATCTATGTTAGGGGCAAAGGCATTGTGCTTGACGAGCCATCAGTGGTCGCCATTCGGCAGGGGCATAATAGCAATGGCGGCACCAAATCCATTGCTGCGGTAGGCTTGGAAGCCAAGCAGATGCTAGGGCGTACCCCCGGACACATTACCGCCATTCGTCCCATGAAAGACGGCGTGATTGCCGATTTCACCGTGACTGAAAAAATGCTGCAATACTTTATTCACAAGGTTCATGCAGCGCGTTATTTCAAACCCAGCCCGCGTGTTTTAGTCTCCGTGCCATGCGGTTCAACCCAAGTAGAACGCCGCGCCATTCGTGAATCGGCAGCCGGTGCTGGGGCCCGTGAAGTACATCTGATTGAAGAACCGATGGCGGCGGCGATTGGCGCGGGCATGCCGGTCAGCGAAGCCTGCGGTTCAATGGTGCTGGACATTGGCGGCGGCACCACTGAAGTCGGCATTTTATCCTTAAACGGTATCGTTTATTCTGAATCCGTGCGGATTGGCGGCGACCGTTTTGATGAGGCGATTATTTCTTATGTGCGCCGCCATTACGGTACCCTGATCGGCGAAGCCACCGCTGAACGCATTAAAATGGAAATCGGCACCGCTTATCCGGGTAAAGATGTGCGCGAAATCAGTGTGCGCGGGCGCAACATTGCCGAAGGCGTTCCGCGTAGCTTCAAGCTCAACAGCAACGAAATTCTCGAGGCACTGCAAGAGCCATTAGCCGGCATTATCGCCGCCGTGCGCACCGCATTAGAGCGTACACCGCCTGAATTGGGTTCAGATATTGCCGAGCGCGGCATGGTGCTGACCGGTGGCGGTGCGTTGTTGAAAGATTTGGACAAATTATTAATGGAAGAAACCGGCTTGCCAGTGGTGGTTGCCGACGAGCCGCTGACCTGCGTGGCAAGAGGCGGCGGTCGTGCGCTAGAAATGATAGAAGTACATGGACCCGATTTATTTCGTGGCGAATAATTAACTGATATGCCAATGCAAATAAACCCAAAGGCACAGCGGCACGAAACTTTAGAAATACCCACAGACGCTTGATTTTTAGGGACATTCCCATTCTCACGCTGGGCGTGAGAATGGGCATTGATTAGACAGGATTTTGCACCATTAATCCCTTATTTGTTCGCGGCGCGTCGCCCACCTTACGCTTGGGCTTGCTCACCCTCTTATCGATAGTGCTGATGTTAGCTGATGCACGCATGAGCTATCAAAACAGCTTGCGGCACTACTTTTACCAACTGCTCGCGCCCTTATACCAAGCCGTTAGCCAACCCATTTACAGCGCCCAAGACCTCGCGCAAAGCTTCTCGCATCGTCAACTGTTACTGGCAGAAAACCAATATCTGCGCGATCAAAACCTACAATTGCAAGTGCGCTTGCAACGCTTTGAAGACTTAATCGCAGAAAACCAACGCCTGCAAAAATTACTCGGCGCAACCCCCAGCGCGGCTGAAAAAATTTTACTCGCGCAAGTTATGGCAGTCGATTTAGACCCTTTTTCGCGTAAAATGGTGTTAAACAAAGGCACAAGCCATCAAGTTGAAATAGGCTTACCGGTATTTGATGCGCAAGGCGTGATGGGGCAGATCATGGAAGTGAGCAGTCTCACCAGCATGGTCATGTTGATCACAGACCCAGATCACACCCTGCCGGTACAGGTCAAGCGTACCGGTTTGCATACCATCGCTGCGGGCGTGGGCAAAAAAGACAGCTTAAAACTTTTATACCTGCCGAATACCGCAGAAATTGGCATTGGCGACGAACTGATTACTTCCGGGCTAGGCGGACGCTTCCCCGCTGGCTATCCGGTCGCCGTTGTCAGCCAATTTCAGCCCGTCATCGGCAAGCCCTACGCAGAAGCGACAGCGCGTCCCAATGCTTTGCTGGATCGCAACCGCGATGTGCTATTGGTGTGGCACCTGCCGCAAGAAATCCACACACCCACCGACACACAAGACAAGCCTAATCCCCCTGAGCCCAGGCTTGCTGACGACAGCTAATCATGCCCCGCGAATTTCTACACAAAACCGCCGCTTTTTTATACGCCCTGCTAGTGCATGTACTCGCCTTGCTGGTGCTATTGTTAGGCGCGGGTATCGAATTTGAGCAGCGCGAAGCGCGACAAGACTGCCTGACAGCCAGCAGCATTGATGCAGAAACCATCAGCGCGGATGATGTCAATGCCGCCCTAGAACACATGCAGCAACAGGCAGCTCTTGAACAAAACCGCGAACGCAGCCTACAACGCCAAGCCCAAGCCCTTAACCAACAACGCCAGCAACTAGAAACCTGGCAGCAACAGCAAGCAGCACAAAAACAACAATTAAGCGAACAACAACAGCAAGCCCAACAAAACATCGAACAAGTACAACAAAGCCTAGCGACCCAACAAGCCGAACTCGACCAGCAACGCGCACAAGCCAATGCGCAGCAACAAGCACTGGCGCAACGTCAAGCCGAACTCGCCTTGCGCGAAGCCGAATTACAAGAAGCGGCACAGCAACACAAAGCCACTGATGCACGTTTACAAGCCCAAGCCGAACAAAAACGCCAAGAACAAGAACGCCTACAGCGTTCACTAGAACAGCAACAACAGCAACAAGCCGAGCAAAAACGTCAAGCCGCCAAAGACGCGGAACAACGCCGTCAAGCACAAGCAGCAGAAAGACAACGCCGCGAAGAAGCGCGTATTAGAGCCGAAGCTGAAGCCGCGACCCGCGCAAACATCGAAGCAGCGCGGGCTGAAGCAGCGGCAGCGCGGGCGGAAAAAGATCAGCAGCAGCTACAATTAATCATTGCCGCCATACAAAACAAAACCTCACGTCATTGGCTGCAACCCCCCAATATGCCCCATGGTTTATCCTGTGAGCTAGACATTCGCACCGTACCCAGCGGCGAAGTCGTCAACGTGCGAGTAACGCAGAGCAGCGGCAACAAGCTGTTTGATAATGCCGCTGAAGACGCTATCTGGAGTGCCTCGCCCCTGCCCGTAGCCCAAGACAGCCGCCTATTTGAAGAACATTTTAGACATTTCAAATTTCGCTTTCGTCCGCAATAACAGGGACCGGTTTAACCTCTAGCAAACCAGGAAACAACAATGCAAGAAAAAATGCCCTCTAAGCCTTTTCTCATCAATCAATCAGTCATCTTAGGACTGCTTAAACTCATGCGTCCCCGTCAATGGATTAAAAACGGTTTCGTGCTGGCGCCTTTGATTTTTTCCGGCGAATTTCTCAATAGCCAATCGATTATTAACGCCCTGCTTGCCGCTTTGCTGTTTAGCCTCGCTGCCTCCGCCACCTATATCATTAACGACATGCACGATATAGAAGCCGATCGCAAGCATCCCAAAAAACGCCACAAACGCCCACTGGCATCGGGACAAGTCAGCATCACGCAAGCCATTATTTTATTAACCCTGTTATACCTAAGCTTAATCTTCAGCTACTTCATATTGCCGCAAGTGGTGCTGGTCATTGGCGCGTATTTATTATTAAATCTCGCCTACACCTTTGTTCTTAAACATCAACCGGTTATCGATATTTTCAGCATCGCGCTCGGGTTTGTACTGCGCGTCTATGCCGGTGCCGTCGCCCTGTCCGTGCCATTATCCTCATGGATGTTTGTCACCACCCTATGCCTAGCACTTTACCTAGCAGCCGTCAAACGTCGCCAAGAACTCAGCCAAACCAGCGGCGAAGGGCGCGAAGTATTACAACACTACAGCATCGCCCTGGTTGATCGTTATGCCGAAATGTCAGCCACTGGCGCATTACTCTTCTACAGCCTATTCGTTATGAACGTGCGTCCTGAAATGGTACTCACCATCCCTTTTGTTCTCTACGGCTTATTTCGCTACTGGTTTGTGGTAGAAACGCTAGACGGCGGCGAATCGCCCACCGATGCCCTGCTCGGCGACTGGCAACTGCTGCTCACCCTAGCCCTGTGGGGCGGCGTGTGCGTATGGGCGTTGTGGCCCTAAACCCCCGCATAACATATCTACGGGAGCTTAGTCGCTCCCAACTATAGCTTTCCAGAAAAACATTTGGTTTTAATTTTATGAAGGTCAGTAGGGTTTGCGCCAGGTCTTATTGTGGCGCGAACGCGAATGCTCGGCAGCGTGCCATCATCGTGCGTGCTTCGACAAAAAGATGTCGCGCACCCTACCGGCGGCTCTGCGCGCCATCCTCAACGCCCAACAGCGCGTCACCGCGACGTTTCGCCGCACCGACGGCTTGACGCTGCTTATGCGCAAAGCCACAACACGCACAGAACCGGAACAATTGAAAATCTATCAAGTGCTCAACATTAATCCAGCACCGGGAGGTGTGAAAAAGATGCGCGTATAACCCAGTATTTGAGTCGTCAATTTTCAATTGTAGTGCCACTTGGGATTTTTTTGAAATGTAAGTGGCTGTTTTTGGGAGAGGTTTAAGATGGTGTTAAAGATGGGTTAAGGCGTGGCGGATATGCTACGCTTAATCCGCCACTACCTAGCTCAGTCTCGGCAAGCTTGGCGGCAAGCGCGGCTATTTTCAGCGAACAGAGGAACTGGTAAGCGAAATTTTAAAATGCATTCCAAGTGCCGCCGCTGCTTTAGCTACCGTAGCAAAAGTCACAGACGTTGATGTCGGATCAATAAGACGATCAACTGCCGCTCTACTTGTGCGCATACGTTTTGCCATTTCTGTTTTAGACAGATTTTGCGCTTGCATGACTTGTTCTATTTGAAAAGCAATCACTTTTTTCATGGCGGCGGCTTCTGCTTCGTACAAAATCCCTTCTTCCAAAAGAAAATCGTCAAAGCTGGAACCGGCAGTATAAGTTTCGTTATTAGTCGTCATCGTATAAATCTCTAAATTTCAATTTTATCTATGTTCCTTGCGGCGTTTGCCGCAAGGCTGTAATTAGTTTCAATAATTAAATATTTTTGTAAGTTTTCCAGCACTGAATTGCAATATCAAAATCTTTTTTAGAAGTTTTCTGGGTTTTCTTGATGAAACCATGCAACAGAACCATTTTGTTGCCATCAAGCCCGAAAATGACTCTCGCAATTCTTTCTGTTTCTCTCAAGCAGACTCTCACCTCCCAAAGCCCTTCTCCGACTGGTTTAGTGAGTGGCATTCCTACTGGCCACCCGAACTCAACCTCTTTGATTTTGAACCCGATTGCCCTTCTTTCGTCTAGTGCAATTTTTCTGAGCCAGTCTTTAACAGGCTCACCACCAGCTTGAGTACGAGCAAACACCACTTGCAACACTTTTTCGTTATCCATAAAGCTCCTTATGGTTAAGGGTGTACCAAAAATGATGCAGATGAGTGTATCACTTTTGGTGCGTACTGCAAATATATTTTTAGTTGTTATGGATGTTACTGTGTTGCCGGTTTCCGCGCCGATTCATTTCAAGCTCCATGTGACCCCTGTACTTCCTGCCCCATACAACGCAGCTTTTCACTGGGTAAAGGCAGATATGGTTTACACCGTATCGTTCCATCGGCTTTATTTTCCTTTCAATGGTAAAGATGCTTCTGGGAAACGAAGCTACGACGTGCGCATTATTGATAAAGATGATCTACTTAAAATTCAAGAATGTATGCTCAACGGTCTTGGTTTAACTCACTTTACTTCGTATCTTTAAACGCATACAATTCGTTTGTTCCCGCTCTACCTATGGCATCGGGCTGAAGTCCTCCTCGCGAGGCCGCTACGCACCGGAGATTGCAATCCCGCGTGGTGTCTTGAGGCCCCTCCCTTTTGGTGGGGCTTTTGCTTTTCTAGCGGCAGAACCCTCAACCACATTATTCCGCAGAGCCTAACTGGTGCTTGCACCTGACCCCGCTACGCTGAGCAGGTGAATCGGGGCGTTGGCAAAGCAAGCAAAAACCACTTTGATGTTTTGGATGTTTCTGAATGGTTTTGCAGTTCATCGCCATTTGTGGGCTTTGGGTCTCAGCTTCGTTGAAGTTTCCGCCTTGCCAACTTGCTGCTCCAGTGGACGGCAGGTCGCCGCTTGGCTTCTTACTAAAATTCAAATTCAGAGACGGCGACCTGCCGCCCCTGACCAGAATGTTAGCCACCTCACACGAAAACAAAATTACCAAGATGATACAAAATGTTCTGATTAGAGACGAAATAAGCACTGATTTTGATGTCATCTCCGAGGTGACTATCGCAGCATTTGAAACGATGGAGATTAGTAACCACACTGAGCAGTTCATCATTGAGGCACTACGATCAGCGAAAGCCTTAACCGTATCATTGGTTGCGGAGGCAGATGGCATTGTTATGGGACATATTGCATTCTCTCCCGTAACCATGTCGGACGGCACCGAAGATTGGTATGGTCTCGGTCCGGTTTCAGTGCATCCAGACTTTCAGCGCAAGGGCATTGGAAAGGCACTTATACAGGAAGGATTGTCACGATTGAAAAACCTCAAAGCGAAAGGTTGTTGCCTGGTCGGATATCCACAATACTATCAACAATTTGGGTTTAACAATGTTGAAAGATTAATCCACGAAAGTGTTCCTCAGGAAGTGTTCTTCGCTCTTTCATTTGACGGTAATATTCCGCAAGGCAATGTATCTTTTCATGAAGGGTTCAAAGCAAATAGCTAACAAGGCACTCCAGCGGACGGCATATGTCAATGGCTTTGAGACACCCATAGCAAAAAAATTAGGCTCTCTAGGAATTTGTGTTGCCATAAATTATATTTGGAAACAGTCTGTTACAGCATAATGATACCCTGCGTCGGAGCCGAAAAACGATAGCGTTTATCACTGTAACTCATTGATTCTTCGTACTTGGGTGCAAAACGACCGCCAAAGCGGATGGATTTTTGGCAATACTCCGGACGGAAGTGCGCTGTAACTCATTGATTAAATTATATTCACTCCAACACAAATTCCTGAAGAGCCAAAAATTAGTGTCGATCGGGTGTATTGCTCTCCTGGTTCTGATCCGCCTCATCAG
>CAZOSP010000140.1:0-2631 GCA_964582525.1 uncultured Thiomargarita sp.
TATATCTTTCTGGCACGCCAGCCCTTATTTGTTAACTGGGGTATGAAGGATGCCAGTTTTTTGAAATTACTCCGGCATCGGCAACAAACGCGCTTCGGCGTTAATCGCATTGCCCTTACCCCAGGCGTTGACCGCTTCGACAAACCAGCGTTTTTGCTGCGGATGCGGCAGCGCGATGTCTTGCTCGACAAAAAAACTGCTATCGGCATGAAAGATTAAATTGCCTCGCAGATTCCCACGCGCATCGTGCCACTGCCCGACTAGACTGAAACGCCCATCGGCGGGGTCTTTGGATAAGCTAAATTGAGCTTTTTCAAAGGCTTGTAGTTTGACATCAGAATCAAAGCCGAGCTTGCCGACTTCCTGCGCCAGGCGCAGCATAATCTGTTGCGCGAGCGGATGTACCGCGTGCCAACGCGCCTGAGTAGCTTCATCCATGGTGGTCATTCTGATTGCAGGGTGTGCCAAAGCATTGTTCGGCGCACCGATTATTGTAGCTATCAAGCCCACAATTCTTTGGACATCTGCAAACGCTCAACGGGCTGATTATTTTGCAGATGTTGTTCAAAAATAGTCGGCACATCTTGTTTCGTCACGCCGCCGTACATAATGCCTTCGGGATACACCAAGACCGAAGGACCTTCTGAGCAAGGTCCAAGGCAACCGGTAGTAGTTACCTGCACCTTGTCAAATAACTGGCGTTCTTGTAATTCAAAAAAGAAGGCTTCTGCCACTTCGGCGCAGTTTTTTTGACCGCAAGACGGGCGCGGATGTCCGGGTGGACGGTTTTGTACACAGACAAAGACATGTTTTTCGGGTTTAGGCATGGTTCAATTCCTTATTTTAGAGGGCTAAAGTCCAAGTTAGCCATTCTCGTTCCCACACGCCGCGTAGGAATGCAGTTTTGGCAGTCAGCGACTCCCATTAAGCCGCTTCAGCGGCTGCATGGGTGAAGCATTTTTTCGGGCAGATGCGCGCACAAGAGCTACAGCCAATGCAATCCAGCGCGTTTTTTAGGCTCATCACCATTGAAGTATCATCGGAAAAGCCGTCGTCATCGCCGTAGTCATCATAATCATCGTCAGCGTAATCATCATCGTCATCATCGCTGTCTTCGCGCTCGACCAATTCAAATACATCACGCGGACAGACCTTAAAACAACGCCCACAACCAATACAGGTTTTTTGATTGAGTTCCATCACGAACTCAGGGGTGTAGGCGGCACCGCCTCGGGTAACACCCGTGATTGTACTCATGTTTATTTCCTCTCGTGTGTGGAGACTAAAGCCCTCACTGCGAACGGTTACTGTGAACTTGCTTCAGCCGCTTTATAAGCCGCTTCTGCCTCTGCGGCAGCTTTGCAAGCATCATAAGTTGATTGCGCAATGGCGGGAATTTCTTCATAAGCTGCCGGCAAACGATCTTCAACTAAATCGTGCAATTCTCCGGCTTTTTCCATAGCAATACGCTTGGCTTTTTTGCTCGCTTTCAGCAGGGCTTTGAGTTCTTCTTCGCTCATGTTAATACTCCATAAATTCCAAACCTGCTAGGTTTTTCAAACCTAGCAGGTTTTATTACAGTTCTGCCACTTCTCTGTATTGAGTAATCATCTCTACAGCTTTGCTCAGCAACTTATCCATTTCTTCTTTCATTTTTTCTAAAGAAGCAAATCCAAAACGATGCACATCGCGTAAAGATTTATCCATCACTACCAGCTTGCCCGTAGTAATCACCGCACGCCCAAAACCTTCGTGGGTTAAATTAAGCATCGGCACCGCCATTAAACCGCATTCTTTTTCAATTAAAGCTGACAGCGCGTTGTAATATGCTTTCACGCGAGCCATAGTGATTTCATCGGGATCGCCGATCACCGGAATATCGCGTTTCTTTTCTTTGGTTAAAATGAACGGCTCTAAAATTCGTGCGGTAGGCCAATTATCATAAGTGCCATAGGTATCAATTGCCCGCATTTGGCGCACCATTTCATTAGCAAAATCACTGTCTAATAAAGGATCATCGGCACTAATCGCTGCTTCACTCATTTCTACTACTCCTTGTGTTTTCTTGTTCCCACGCTCTGCGTGGAAATGTCTTGTTGAATCTTATGCAAACCGCCGTGTGTTGCGATGCGCAAAAGCTGCGCTTGAAACGCCTGTTCCTCGTTGCCATGCTCGGCGTGGGAATGTCTTGTGACTAAGCGCACCACGTATAGCCCCACCGCCAAGCCGAGCATCGCTAACAGCACTTGCAAGCCTTCGCTAACATGCCAAGCATTGCCGATGACGGCAAAGCCGACCATCGCCAGCAGCGGCAACAAATATCCCCACATCGAAGCACGCACCAGCAATTCATCGGGAATACCGATAACAACTTGATCGCCGACCTGCGCATCTAGGCTATTGTTCAAACGTAGGCGGTTGTGCTGTAGGCTAAATAGTTGTGAAATCGCTGAACTGCTGCAATGACTGCTAGAGCAACTGCTGCAACTGCTGCGGGATTGACTTTCGACCCACAGGCTGTCTTTTTCTACCGCAATAACGGTGGCGGTTTCTTCGAGCATTTGTTTCTCCTTATCTGGGAGCGGCTAACTTCCAATGGGAGCGGCTAACTTCCAATGGGAGCGGCTAACT
>CAZOSP010000140.1:2731-7832 GCA_964582525.1 uncultured Thiomargarita sp.
GCGGCTAACTTCCAATGGGAGCGGCTAACTTCCAATGGGAGCGGCTAACTTCCAATGGGAGCGGCTAACTTCCAAGTTAGCCCAAACGCCGCCTGCGGCGGCGATGCTAAGTCTTACGATGAGCACTCCCAGCTATTCCTCCCAACCTTCTGCTTCCATCGCCGCAAAGCGATTCGGATTGGCAGGCATAGTGTCTTGAATCGCCCGCGCCAGCCACGCGCTAGGACCCGCTTGCAGCTCTTTTTGCAATCCTTGTAACAGGCATTTAATATCGCTGTTAGGGGCGACTTTCATTGCCTGAATCCCTTTAGCTTTCAACTGCTTAACGGCTGATCCGCCGACTGCTTGACTATACACCGCGACACAATCCGCTAACGCGGCAATTTTCGGCGTGAGTTTGTCCTCGTTGCCGTCCATCTCCAGCTTGTCAAACTGCACCGCTTCGACAAAGGCGAAACGCTCAGGATCGACGCTATAAATCGCAAACGATTCCGCCGCGCCGAAATGTTGATTGACGGTTTCGCGGTCATTGGTGGCAAACGCCACTTTGATTGCGCTGTTCATCCATTGTGCCTCAGTGTTGTCGTACACCAGTTGCAGTCGTCTGCGCATGACCATGTGCAGTGCCTCCGTCGAGTTTCTGTGCATAAACAGAGTGATAAGGCGCGATTTCGCCTTTCTCCAGAGTCAGTAAAATATTGGCTAAATCGAATAAGGTTTGGCGTGTGCCACGATAGCCGATCCAGGTTTTTTGATAGCCACCGATTAAATCGTATTGCGGAAAACCTGCCCGTAACAGCGGGATACCGAGACGCTCGGTGGTTTCTACGCCATGCGAGTGGGTGATCAAAACCTCTGCACCGGTTGCTTTTGCCAAATTTTCTAAATCTTCCAAATCGCCGATTTTCACGGCTTCTGTGGGCATTTCTTGCAACACCGCAGCATTGACGGGCGCGACAGCTGCCACGGTTTCCGCCCCCACGCCTGCCAGCATTTGGCTCAATGCCACTAGCAAATCGGGATCAGCGGCAATGGCTATTTTCGCCATGCCCAGCATGAAATGACAATCCAACATCGCATCTTGCAACTGAGCGCGTTGGCGTTCCAATTTAAGCGGCACTGGCTGACTGGAAATTTGCTGTAGCGCGTGAATGAATTGATCCACCGCTGCTAAGCCCATCAGATGCGAAAAACGATAATCCGATACGCCCGTGCGTTGCTGTAGCACATCCGCCGCGCTATTGAGCGAGTTGCCAATCACCAAGGTCGCCGCCGCTTCGCCCGCGCTATACAGGCTCGACACCTCAGTGCCGCCCGTGGTTAAAGGTGAGAAATCCTTTTCATCCAAATGTCCATCCAAAGAATCGGCTAAGTTGGGAATAATCACTGCTTGTAAACCAAAGCCTGCAATCATTTCCGTCAATTCTTCCAAATCGCCCGGGGTCAGCGAAGGATTGACCAGTACGTTGACGCGCTTGTTCTCACGCTCTGCGTGGGAATGGCTCTGCGTGGCACTGTCGCTTGCTGGCACCAGGACCTTGATAATCGCTTCCACCGCTTTAGCAAAACCGGTTTCCAGACAGCCGCTGTAATCCGGTGTAGACACTGGCACGACCGGCATTGCGTCAAATTCTGGGTATTTTTTGCGAAACTCGCGCACCGCCATGTCAACATCGCTGCCTTGCGTTTCGGATAAGCCGGTAGTCGGTACGCCCAGCAGCGCTGGGCTATTTTTCTCGGCAATGGTTTTTAAGCCTTCAATCACGCTGTCTTCTGACCCCATCACCGTAGTCACTTGATCCATTGCTGTGGTTTGCAACGGGATGGGTTCGCGGAAGTGGCGCACAAAAAACACCTTGCCAAAAGCGGTGCAGCCTTGCGAGCCGTGTAGCATCGGAATCGCTCGGCGAAAGCCGAGAAACGCCAACGCCGCACCAATCGTTTGACTGGCTTTTAACGGACTGACTGATAAGGCTTTATTGCGTTTGATGATGGTTGGCATAATAATCACCCTATAGTCTTAACTTGTTGTGCCGTAAAGCGGCACGACATTGCATTTCCACGCAGAGCGCATTCCCACGCAGACGAGGAGAAATCTGATGAATAGTTGGAACATTGATGATGCACAAACATATTTCGGCACAGTTTTAAGTGCCAGCAAAAGCAAACCCCAAATCATGCGCAACGGTAGTGATAAAGCGGTTGCTGTGGTGGTCAATGTGGAGTTATTCCGAGAATTGCTACGGCTTAAACCCGACTTGCCGAATGCCAAAACACTCACAGAAGAACTGGGCGATGAATGGGCGGAACAACGTAAAAGCATGGCAGAACTGATGGCAGAATTAGAAGTCATAAACCGTGAAGAGACGGCTGAACTAGAAATACCACCACGAGTTGATCGCCCTAATCCTATGTTTGAGGAAGAATCGTGAAAACTTTTTTGTTGGACACCAATATTGTTAGCAAAGTGATGAAACCTAAACCCAATCGTGCGGTTAAACAATGGTTTGCTCAACTGACTAGCTTTTAACGGACTGACTGATAAGGCTTTATTGCGTTTGATGATGGTTGGCATAATAATCACCCTATAGTCTTAACTTGTTGTGCCGTAAAGCGGCACGAAATTGCATTTCCACGCAGACGAGGAGAAATCTGATGAATAGTTGGAACATTGATGATGCACAAACATATTTCGGCACAGTTTTAAGTGCCAGCAAAAGCAAACCCCAAATCATGCGCAACGGTAGTGATAAAGCGGTTGCTGTGGTGGTCAATGTGGAGTTATTCCGAGAATTGCTACGGCTTAAACCCGACTTGCCGAATGCCAAAACACTCACAGAAGAACTGGGCGATGAATGGGCGGAACAACGTAAAAGCATGGCAGAACTGATGGCAGAATTAGAAGTCATAAACCGTGAAGAGACGGCTGAACTAGAAATACCACCACGAGTTGATCGCCCTAATCCTATGTTTGAGGAAGAATCGTGAAAACTTTTTTGTTGGACACCAATATTGTCAGCGAAGCGATGAAACCCAAACCCAATCCCGTTGTTGAACAATGGCTTGATCAGCAAGTATTGGTATTTTTGAGTGTCATTACAGTAGAAGAAATTTATGCAGGGCTGTTTCACAAAGATACGCACAACAAAATGGTTTGGTTTGATAACCTGTTGCGATTTCAAGCCCAAGTTTTTGATGTAACGCCCGATGTTGCTGCGCATTCTGCTGAGATGCGTGGCTTGTTTCGGCAGCGCGGCATTATGCGCAGTCAACCCGACATGCTGATCGCCGCCACCGCTTACCAGCACAACCTGACGCTCGTCACCCGCAACATCAAAGACTTTGAGGCGTGTGGCGTGGCGGTGTTCAATCCCTTTCCCGACTAGTACCGCACCCCGCAAATGTTTTGGATTATTCTCAGGGTTAGGGCTTTGCGAGATGTGACTTGAATTATCCGATTTACTTTCGGGGTGCGGTACTAGCATCGTGCTATCCTCAAGCCGCATCCGCTTGTACTTCTACGGCAGTAGAATGCCAAGGCGCAGGCTGACGCACCGCCGCCCAGACCGGGCTGTCTATCGTCAACACCAACTGCCGCGCAAGCTCTACCATGCCCGCGTAGCCCGCGTAGCCAAAATCGCGTTCCTGATTAATATCTAAAAAAGGAATCCGTGCTTTTAGTGCGGTGTACATATTGCGTCCGCCGGCAATTAACACATCGACATTTTTCTCACGCACCAGATCGATTAACTTGCGCGGGTTGCCGTCTTCTAACATCACCGCATCGCTGCCCATCAATTCGCGGATACGCGCCTTGTCTTCTTCGGTGGATTTTTTCGTGCCGGTGGCGACGACTTCCATGCCTAAATCTTGCAGCGCGGCAATCACTGACCAAGACTTCACGCCGCCGGTGTAGAGCAAAACCCGCTTGCCGCGCAATTTTTCGCGCCAAGGTTCTAATTTCTCATTAATTTTCGCTTCTTCACGGGCAATTAATGCCTCCGTGCGAGCGGTCAAATCGGCATCATCAATGATTCGCGCAAAATCGCGTAAGGCACGGGAAACATCGCCAACGCCATAAAAACTGCCCTCAAACCAAGGGGTTGCAAAAGCCTCCTGCAACTTACGCGCAACATTAATCATGGCTTTAGAACAGACCATCATGTTGACTTCCGAGCGGTGCATGGTTTGCACTTCGCGGAAACGCGCATCGCCGGACAGGGTACAGAGGACGCGCAAACCCAGTTCATCCAGCAAGGGCAGTACATGCCACAATTCGCCAGCAATGTTGTATTCACCAATTAACGCAACATCATGCACATGCATCCCTTCCCGCATGGCGGATTCGGGTAGCGGGTCAGGCTCTCGCGTGCCGCAGACATACTTGACCATAGTCTCGCCCGCGATACGGTTGCCAAGATTTTTCGTGCCATAAAAACCTGCTGCATCGACCGGCACGACAGGCGTTTTCCAGCGTTCTTGCGCGGCTTTGCAGACAGCTTCAATGTCGTCGCCGACTAAGGCGGGAACACAGGTGTTATAGACAAAAACGGCGGCGGGTTGATAGCTTTCAATAGCTTGTTTGATGGAGTGAAACAGGCGTTTTTCGCCGCGTCCCATAATCACATCTTGTTCGGTTAAATCGGTGGTCATCCCCATGCGAAACAGGCGCGTCCCGCTGGAGCGCGTCCCGCGATTGTCCCAAGAACTGCCGGCACAAGCGATAGAGCCGTGAACAATGTGCGCGACATCGGCGATAGGCAGCAGGGCGATTTGCGCACCGTCAAACGCACAACCGCCCGCCGTCGCGCCGGGTTTCGGCTTGGCACAGCCGGATTTGGCTTTTTGATTATGCGCACAGGCGGGTTCGTCAAGTAATGCAGCAATGTCTTTTTGTTTCATGCGTAGCTTCTCCAAAAGTCTTGTAAACGCTAGGGCAAGCCGTATGCCACGCACTAATATACTGTTTTAATAGGAATTACAGGATTTGCTGTATGTAGGAAAGCTTACAATGGAGAGATTTTTGGTGGGTCTTAAACATGACAATGCCCTCGTTGCCCTCGTTGCCCTCGTTGCCCTCGTTGCCAAGTGCCACTTGGGA
>CAZOSP010000141.1:0-7666 GCA_964582525.1 uncultured Thiomargarita sp.
TTGAGCAGTATCGCGTGGTCGGTTATTGTAAGGGCGACGCGCTAGAAGGACTGCTGTTGCAGCATCCGTTTTATGAGCGCGAAGTGCCGATTATTCTGGGCGAGCATGTCACCGTTGAGGCGGGAACGGGGGCGGTGCATACTGCGCCGGGACATGGGCAGGAAGATTATATTGTGGGTAAAAAATACCATTTGCCGGTACATAATCCAGTCGGGGGGAATGGGCATTTTCTCCCTGATACGCCTTTGTTTGCCGGTGATTTTGTCTTCAAAGCCGACCGCAAAGTGATTGAGGTATTGAAGGCGAAGGGAAAACTGCTGCGCGAAAAAACTATCACGCACAGCTATCCGCATTGCTGGCGACACAAAATCCCGATTATTTTCCGTGCCACGCCGCAGTGGTTTATCAGCATGGAAAAAGCCGGTTTGCGCTTACAGGTGATGGAGGCTATTGACAGTGTGACTTGGTTGCCGGATTGGGGTAAGGAGCGTATTAAGGGTATGGTGGCAAGTCGTCCTGACTGGTGTATTTCTCGTCAACGTAATTGGGGTACGCCCATACCTTTGTTCGTCCATAAACAGACTCATGAATTACATCCTAACAGTTTGGTGTTATTAGAAAAAGTGGCGCAAAAAGTCGAGCAAGCCGGCATTGAAGCCTGGTTTGCTTTAGCCCCCCGCGAATGGCTGGGCGATGAAGCAGATGATTATGAAAAACTTAAAGATACCCTAGATGTCTGGTTTGATTCAGGGGCAACCCATGCCACTGTTGTGGAAGCGCAATTAGGCTTGCCGCTGCCGGTGGATTTGTATTTAGAAGGCTCGGATCAGCATCGCGGTTGGTTTCAATCTTCGCTGTTGACAGCGGTAGCAATGCGTGGTTCCGCGCCCTACAAAGCGGTGTTGACGCATGGCTTCACGGTGGATGCAACGGGGCGCAAAATGTCCAAATCGCTGGGCAATGTGGTGGAACCGCAGAAGGTGATTAAAACCCTGGGCGCGGATATTTTGCGCTTGTGGGTATCAGCAACCGATTACAGCGGCGAAATGAATGTGTCGGATGAAATTTTAAAACGGGTGGCGGATACTTATCGCCGTTTGCGCAACACGGCACGCTTTCTGCTCGCCAATTTGCATGATTTCGATCCCGCACAACATATTGTAAAACCAGAAGAAATGTTGGCACTTGATCGCTGGGCTGTGGATCGGGCGTACCGTTTGCAGCAAGAAGTCATCGCTGCTTACAACGATTATGCCTTTCATCTGGTGTATCAAAAAGTGCATCAATTTTGTGCAGTGGATATGGGGGCTTTGTATTTGGACATCATCAAAGATCGCCAATACACAGTGCAAACTGAAGCCCTAGCCAGACGTTCCGCACAAACCGCCATGTACCATATTATCGAAGCTTTGGCGCGTTGGTTGTCGCCGATTTTAAGTTTCACCGCCGATGAAATCTGGTCACATATTCCGCGTTCCCCTGTAGAGCCAGAGAAGAAAAATTCGGTATTTTTAAGTCTGTGGTACGATAGACTGTTTGCATTGGACGATGACGAAACCATGAACCCTACTTTCTGGCACAGTGTCTTCAATGTACGCGAAGCCGTGAGTAAAGAACTGGAAAAACTGCGTGTGGCGGAAAAAATCGGTTCTTCGCTAGATGCCGAAGTTACCATTTATGCTGAAGGTGACTTGTTTGAATACCTCAACGCCTTAGGTGAAGAATTGCGCTTTGTCCTGATTACTTCAGCGGCACAGGTGTATCCGCTGGCGGCAAAGCCCGCCCATGCAGTATCGATTGACCAGTACGCGCTGCTAGTGGTGCCTTCAAATCACGCAAAATGTGTGCGTTGTTGGCATCGCCGTGCAGATGTAGGCAGTCACGCAGAGCATCCCGAACTCTGCGGTCGCTGCGTGGACAATATCGGGAAAGGTGAGCAACGCCGTTATGCCTGAGCAGGATTATCCGGCTGAATCCGCAAAGTATGATGAGGATTTAGCCCGTATTGAAGGTGAAGAAGAACTTAGCCAGCGTTTTTCTGGAAAACCGCCCGTGCGACGTATTAAAAAAAACAAAACCAATTACCCTTGGTTAGCACTGGCTGTTGCGGTGTTCTTTTTCGATCAACTCACCAAAGGTTGGATATCCAACAATTTGGACATTCGTGATGTGATCGAAATCGCACCGTTTTTGAATATTACCTTGCAGCACAATGAAGGTGCGGCGTTTAGCTTTTTAGCCAACGCCGGCGGCTGGCAACGGTGGTTTTTTGCCAGTGTTTCTTCTATTGTCTGCTTGGTATTGACTATTTGGCTGATGCGGATGCCGCGTGGCGAGCATTTTATAGCGGTCGGATTAGCACTCATTCTCGGTGGTGCCGCGGGGAATTTGTGGGATCGGCTAGATTTTGGCTATGTTGTCGATTTTATTGATGTTTACTACGGAAGCTGGCATTGGCCTACGTTCAATGTGGCAGACAGTGCGATCACCCTAGGCGCGATTATGCTGATTCTTCACGCACTGTTTATGCACCATGAAAATAATTAGGGTGGGCATCCAATAATACCCGCAACTCAAATCTTCTAGGTTTTGAAAGCCTAGAGGGTTTACGTCCACGTCCTTTCGGGCATTATTTTGTGGTCATTCCTTACCCGCCTGCTGGCAGGCAGGGACGAGAGCGTTTTTATCTTCGAGAAAAATTCTATTTTTTAGTTGACAAGTCATTTTAAACCTATATAATTCTCGAACTTCACAACATTGGTGCGAGATGGAGCAGTCTGGCAGCTCGTCGGGCTCATAACCCGAAGGTCGCAGGTTCAAATCCTGCTCTCGCTACCAACCTTTCTTTGGTTATCCTTCTTAAGTTCCTACACTTAAAACAACTCAACACAGCGCGTTTTGAACGAAATTACCTTAGTCGCCGCTTTTATCACTGGTTTGCTGGGTTCTTTGCACTGCATCGGCATGTGTGGTGGTATCGTTGGTGCGCTCAGTATGCAGTTACCCGCGCCCGTACAACAATCCAAATGGCGCATGTTACCTTATTTGTTAGCCTATAACTTGGGGCGCATTGCGAGTTACATGATTGCCGGCATGTTGGTTGGTTATCTGGGCATGAAATTCACTTCACTGTTACCACAACCGCATTTGGTCGGCATGGTCGTCTCCGGTTTATTTATGATCGCACTGGGTTTTTACCTCGGCGGCTGGTGGTCGGCATTAGTGCATTTAGAAAAACTCGGCGCCCATCTGTGGCGTTATCTACAACCCTTAAGCAAACCCTTGTTTCCGGTCAAAACCCCTTGGCAAGCCTTGCTGCTAGGTGGCGTGTGGGGCTGGTTGCCCTGCGGCTTAGTCTATACGGCGTTAGCATTAGCAATGGCATCCGCCAGCATAGAACGCGGCGGCTTACTGATGTTAGCCTTTGGTTTAGGCACTTTGCCCATGCTGCTGACTCTAGGATCAACCGCCTATTGGCTTAACCAATTCACCCGCAAACCGCTGGTGCGTCAAAGCTTTGGCGTGTTAATCATTTTATTGGGTTTATACACCTTGCTGGGTCCAATGCACTATCAGCACTTAGGCTTGCAAGTGCCGGGCATGTGCGCGGTGCCGGATAATTTCTGAATTTTTTCATCGGAGGAGATATGAGCAGAATCGCTATCGCAGGCGCGGCAGGACGCATGGGACGTGCGCTCATTGCGGCTTGTCATGCGCATTCAGACATCAGCCTCAGCGCAGCTTTTGAACATCCGCGCAGCAGCTTGATCAATGCTGACGCGGGCGAAGTAGCGGGTGTGGGCAAACTGAATCTGCCGATAGTGGCAGATATGCGCAGCCAATTAACCGCCTTTGACCTGCTGATTGATTTCACCCTTCCGGAAGCCACTTTGAGCCATTTAGACATCTGCCGCGCTGCGGGTAAACGCATGGTCATTGGCACGACTGGCATAGACGCAGGCGGCAAACAACAACTGCAAGCCGCCGCTCAAGATATACCTATTGTATTTGCCCACAACATGAGCGCGGGCGTGAATTTATGCTTCAAATTACTGGAAATCGCTGCCAAAGTCATGGGCGATACAGCCGATATTGAAATCATTGAAGCCCATCATCGACACAAAATTGACGCGCCTTCCGGCACCGCCTTGAGCATGGGCGAAGTCATTGCCACCACGCTAGGGCGCGACCTAACAAGCTGCGCGGTGTATGGGCGACAAGGACGCACGGGCGAGCGCGAGCGACACACTATCGGCTTTGAAACCATCCGCGCTGGCGACATTGTGGGCGAACACACGGTGATGTTTGCGGATATTGGCGAGCGCGTGGAAATCACGCACAAAGCCTCCAGCCGCATGACCTTTGCCAACGGCGCGGTGCGTGCGGCTGTATGGCTGATGCAGCAAAACAACGGCTTGTACACCATGCAAGATGTGTTGGGTTTAAACGATCTGTTTAATTCATAAGGAAATGCGTATGTTAAATAAACTAGCTGGACTCACTTTGATATTTTTAAGCCTCAACCTGTGGGCAAATGAGGCTATTGAAATCAGCGAGCCGTGGATACGTGAAGCACCGCCTACGGCAACTGTGATGGCGGCATATATGCAGATCAAAAACAGCGCAGATAAAGATTTGGCGTTGGTGTCTGCAAGCTGTGACTATTATGAAACCATAGAGCTGCACAGCACGATCATGGATGGCGATTTAGCGCGGATGGTGAAACAAGAACAACTGGATTTGCCCAAAGGTAAAAGCGTCAGTCTAGCCCCCGGTGGTTTGCACATTATGCTAATCGGTGTCAAACAGCGTCCGGTGGCGGGCGATCAAGTCAAAATCGTGCTGCATTTTAGCGATGAAACGCAAAAAGAAATCATCGCCGAAGTGAAAAAAGTCATGGGCGCGATGCCCATGAAGCAGCATCATTAGCTCAGGTTGCGCGGCACGGCTTTCTTATAAAAATCCAAACCGCTGGAGCAGGCTCTTCAGGAATTTGTGTTAGAGTGAATATCATTTAATCAATGGGTGACAGGCACTTCCGTCCGGAGTGCTGCCAAAAATCCATCCGCTTTGGCGGTCGCTTTGCACCCCAGCACGAAGAATCAATGAGTTACAGTGATAAACGGTATCGTTTTTCGGCTTCGCTGCTGGGTGTCATTATGCTGTAATAGATTGTTTTCAAATATAATTTATTGCAACACAAATTCCTAGAGAGCCGCCGGGAATCGCCCAGTTGTGCGGCGGCATCATTTTTTTCAGCACGGATTCTTTGCGTTCTTCAGAGTATTTCATGTCGTCCTCGTTTCGCCCTCTATTTATTTAGAGTGTATCATGGGAGAGTGACAACTATTCTGACATAGGGGGAAGGGGAGAAATCCATATAGGCAGGGGCAACGCCCCTGTGATATGGATCACTTTTCTCTGTATAAGTTATAGAGGCTGCTTTCTTCTCGCTGAATGCGCCCGCTCAATACGCTGCCGATACCTTCTAATTGCTGACGAAACAGCGTCGCATTGTGGTGAGTGACTGGCTTGTTTTGGTAGGTATTGAGAAATGTCATTACGGCAGTGGAAATCCGATCCATTTCCTGTCGTAAATCGTGCATTTGTCTGAATGATTCAGTGTCTCGCGCCAGAATGTATTCCAGATAAATGTACAGTTCTACATGCTCGCGGGCTAAATGGGTGCGCAAGCCTTCATCAAAATTCTCCAATAACTCAGCAATACGCGGATAATCTTCAGTAGACAACGCTGCGTTAATCGCACCGTATTCTTTCAATAAGTGTTGATGGTCTCTTTTAAGCTCGACAATCAAGTTAGGGTTGTAGCGAATGGCTGGTTTTTTTGCCGGTTTTTTCGCCACGGGCGGCGTAGTAACGCTGTCACTTGCCGCATGAGGTGATTTCTTTTTTAACCAGTTGAACATTGTCTGTCCTCCTTTTTGGGGTGCTTATATTCATATCTGCCAGAAACTGCACTTTTTGCTTTATCAAGCTTTACTGAAAACGCCGAAAACTTTTTTCTAATAGAAAAATAAATAGCTTACGTGAATACGTTTTAGCTAAAATCAATGACTTACAGACTTTTACAGAGTATTCAGAAGCTTTACATTAACTTCTTGGATTTTAAGTGCTTAAAAATACCTCTGAGAGCAGTTTCAGACGTAACCGTTCACACCCCGCCACGAAACCTGACAGATATTCAAGGTAACCGTTCACACCCCGAAACTCAAACCTGACAGGTCTTCAAGACCTATCGGGTTTTTCTGGGAGGGATGTGAATGCTTATATTCAAGACCTGTCAGGTTTTTCTGGGAGGAAAGTGAATGCTTACGTTTCAGGCAGGGTGTAGTATAAGCCCATATTTACAAAATTTTGTAATTATTGCCCAGCTGAAAACGCGGAAAAACTTTTTTCTCATACTTTGCGGGTCAAGGTTTGCAACCTTGACCTGAACGTTTTGAGTAACCCCAAGGTTATTTGAAACATTCGGGTGCGGGTTACAAAACTGGGGTGGTGAAAATTATTCGATTTTAGAGGTTTTTGGCAACCAAACAGATTGCGCTTTTGTTCCGATGCCAACCCCTTCGGGGCAAAGATGGAACGGCGGTATACGCTCGCGCATCTTCTGCCTTGCCCCTTCATGACTGTCGGTATTGACGGTACGTGCTTCTCCTTTCTGTGACTGACAGCAACGGGCATGATACTGACACCCCGCACACTCCGCCGCTTTCCCCTGATAAATGCGGTTGCCGTTTTTGTCTTCTCTCTTGAGCTTCAGTACTTGCCCGTTGGGGCAGTGAAAGCAGTCTTGTTCTTCAGCGTACTTAAAGTCCACTTTAATTCAATCAACACAGTTTGGCATAATTAGTAAACTGTTACCGTAATTCCCAAAAATATGAATTTTCATCACCTAAGTATAAACCTGCGCTCGCTGCTAGGGATATGAAAAATGCCCAATGTTTTTGGGATTTTATGGTGCAATTCAATAGGGATGGGTGAATGGATACTAAATGTCAACTATTGATTTTCCAATGATTCAGTGTTCTTTCTGTTACCCCTAATTTCTCTGCAATTTTTTTATTAGTACCCCCATAATAAGCGGCTGCCCATGCAATGAGTTCATTATGAAAACATTGTTCCATTTCTTTCGCTGTTTTTCCAACTATAAAGCAGGGATTAGTATCAATCTTATCAATACTTGTATGATATTTTTCAAATTCTTTTTTAGCATATTCAAATGCGGAGTTAATACCGATAAGCTGTTTTAATTCATCATTAAAATCCATAAAACTTTTATAATAAATAGCTATTTTTTGTAAATCTCTAAAATTTCCATACAAAGGCTGTTTGTGAAGGCAATCTAATAATGCCGTTTCTTCAGGTGCTAAACCTGAAAAATTCAATTGCTGCCAAACCTGTTGCCAATCTTGCAGTCTTTCTTCCGGCATTTCTCTTAAAGCAGGAAAGCTAATCACCAGTTGAGCAATGCGATCAAAAAAATCAGCTAATAATAAGTCTTTCAATTCTGCAAGGTTTTTATTACTGGCAAATATGACACTGCATTTAATTTTTTCCGTTTGATGTGAGCCTAATCTGCGTATCAAAAAGTTATTAGACATTATCGGAAAATCCAAGCTTATAAGCCCATAAATTTTTTTTATAG
>CAZOSP010000142.1:0-7564 GCA_964582525.1 uncultured Thiomargarita sp.
CGTAAAATCATGGTGTTGAGAGAAATATGAATGCAACACAAATTCCTAGAGAGCCAAAATTTCTTTTAAACTGCGTGGTTTTTTATCGCTTGGAGGTCCTTCCTGCGCACTTTCAAACTCTCGGTAGCAGCTTTCACCAAGTTCTAATGCGATTTCCACTCTTTCTTTTAGGCGTAAAAGATTTTCTAGGGTCATTTTAAGTATCAGCAAATCAGTTACTGCATAGCAAGTACTGTAATAATCTTAACTATTTTATTCTAACACCGCTTGAAGCGGTGCTATCCCTAAAGATTATAAGGTACGCGCCACTTGAATACGCTCGTAAACTTCAATGTGATCGCCCGCTTTGACATCATTGTAGTCTTTCACGCCAATTCCGCATTCCATACCTGCTTTGACTTCAGGCACGGCTTCTTTGAAGCGGCGTAAAGATTCTAGTTCGCCTTCAAAAATCACCACGTTGTCACGCAACACGCGGATCGGATTGTTACGCTTGACTATGCCTTCTAGCACCATACAGCCCGCCACCGCACCGATTTTCGCCACACGGAAGACATCGCGCACTTCTGCCAGCCCGATGATATTTTCTTTGATTTCAGGCGATAACATGCCGGAAATGGCTTGTTTCACTTCATCAATGGCTTCGTAGATAATGCTGTAATAATGCAGGTCAACTTCTTCTTCTTGCACTCGGCGGCGGGCTGAGGCATCAGCACGCACATTAAAGCCGATGACAATGGCACTTGAGGCAACGGCAAGGTTAATATCGGATTCGGTAATACCGCCAACGCCGCGTCCCACAATGGCAACTTTGACATCTTCGCCGGACAGTTTAACCAAAGAATCGCAGAGGGCTTCGACTGAACCCTGCACATCGGCTTTCAGCACGATGTTGAGAGTCAGCATTTTGCCTTCTTCCATTTGCGAGAAAATATTTTCCAGTTTTGCGGCTTGCTGTTTTGCCAGCTTGACTTCGCGGAATTTACCTTGACGGAACAAGGCGATTTCCCGCGCTTTGCGCTCATCTGCCACCATGACCACTTCATCACCCGCCATTGGGGTGCCGGACAAACCTAACACTTCAACCGGAATGGAAGGTCCAGCTTCTTTAATCTCTTGGGCATTTTCGTCTAACATGGCGCGCACCCGCCCAAATTCCTGCCCGGCTAAGAGCATGTCGCCACGGCGTAAAGTGCCGCGTTGCACAAGGATTGAAGCGACTGCGCCGCGTCCGCGATCTAGGCGCGATTCGATCACCACGCCATGCGCCGGACCATCTGCTACGGTGCGCAGTTCCAAAAACTCAGCTTGTAGCAAAATGGCTTCAAGCAATTCATCAATACCAATGCCTTGTTTTGCCGAGATGTTAAGAAACATGGTGTCGCCGCCCCAGTCTTCAGGCACGACTTCTTGCACCACCAGTTCTTGCTTAACGCGGTCGGGATCGGCTTCGGGTTTATCAATTTTATTGATCGCCACCACCAGCGGTACATTCGCCGCTTTAGCATGTTGGATCGCCTCAATGGTACGCGGCATCACGCCATCATCTGCGGCTACCACCAATACCACCAAATCAGTAATTTTTGCCCCACGCGCCCGCATTGCGGTGAAAGCTTCATGACCGGGGGTGTCGAGGAACGTAATCATGCCGCGCTCGGTTTTAACGTGATACGCGCCAATATGCTGGGTAATGCCGCCCGCCTCGCCGGCTGCCACACGGGTGCGCCGAATATGGTCAAGCAACGAAGTTTTACCGTGATCAACGTGTCCCATGATAGTCACCACAGGCGCACGCGGGACTTCTTCGCCTTCTAAGGTCATTTCTGCCAATTCTGCTTCTAAATCATTCTCTTGTAGCAGTTTTGCGGTATGCCCCATTTCCTCCACAACAATTGCGGCTGTTTCTTGATCGATGACCTGATTAATTGTCACCATGCTGCCCATTTTCATCATGACTTTAATGACTTCGGCGGCTTTGACGGACATTTTTTGCGCTAAATCGCCCACAGTAATGGTTTCAGGGATGCCAACCTCATGCACCATAGGCGCGGTGGGTTTGGTAAAACCATGTTTGTTTTCAATGGGTTTAGCGTGCTGCCCCTGGCCCTTTTTCTTGCGATAACGACGTTGTTTTTCGTCCGTGCCGGGGGCGACCTGTTTATCCTTGCGTCCACGTCCGTCACGCCCATCTGAACGCTCTGTAGTGCGCCCAGCGGTTTTGTCTTTTTTCTTCGCGGGCGCGGCGGGTGCGGCTGTATCTGCCGCTTTGCGTGGTGGTTTTTTCGCATCTGATGCGCTTTTTGCCGCTTCACTGGTGCGCCCCCCGCGTCTATCAGTTTGTCCGCCCGCTTTTTGTGCGGTTTCTTTAGCACTATTGGTTGTTCTAGCTTTGTGAGCTGTCATCGCCGTCTGTGCTGCTTGCTGCGTTTTGGCTTCAGTGGTAGCCTCAGTTTGTACGGGGGCTTGCTGTCTAACCACCTCTGCTTCTTTTTCAGCCTCTTTTTCAGCTTCTTTTGCGGCTTTGTCTATTTTGACTTGTTGCTTTTCTGCTTGTACTTTAGCTTTGCGTGCTTTTTCTTCAATATCTTTCTTAGCGCGTTCCTCGGCTTCAATTTTTTGCCGTGCCATTTCTGCTACATCTGCTTGACGACGCACAGCCTCTAACTCATCACGTTGTTTCTTCGCTTCGAGTTCTTTTGCTTCCCGATCTTGGCGGGCTTTTTCTTCCGCTTTGCGTTTAATTTCTTCTTCAAAGCTACGCTGGGTTTTTTCGCTATGTGATTGATCAATAAACGCCGTCGGTAAAGAATTGCTGTCTTCTTCACTACGTTTAAAGTAGGTGCGTTTTTTTCGTACTTCGATGCTCACGGTTTTTTTGCCTTGCGTACCGGGCAACTTTAATTCAGTCGTTGTTTTGCGTTTTAAGGTAATTTTCTTTTTACTCGCTAATTCATCATCTTTACCATGCGCATGACGCAAATGGGTGAGTAGTCGCTCTTTTTCTTTTTCATCAATACGGTCGTCGGGTTGTTTAGCAGTCAATCCGGCTTCAACTAATTGAGTGAGCAAACGCTCAATAGGGATTCCTACATTATTTGCAAATTGTCGTATTGTCACTTCAGCCATGTCACTCAATCTCCTTCAACCTAGTCCTGGTCATCATCAGCAAACCAAGGCGCACGCGCCGTCATAATTAAACTGGCAGCCCGCGCTTTATCCATATTTTCCAATTCCAGCAAATCATCCACCGCTTGCTCGGCTAAATCGTCCATCGTGGTAATGCCACGGCTGGCGAGTTGATAAGCAAGTGCTTCATCCATGCCTTCCATTTCTAGCAAATTGGCTGCGGGAATTTTGTCTTCTAGCAGTTCTTCATTTGCAATTTCTTGTGTTACCAAAGCATCTTTAGCACGATTGCGCAATTCCTCCACAATATCTTCATCAAAACCTTCAATATCAAGCATTTCATCAATCGGTACATAGGCGACTTCTTCGATACTTGAAAAACCTTCATCGACTAGAACCATTGCCACATCTTCATCAACGTCGAGTTTTTCTACAAACAAAGTCAGCAACGCGCTTGCTTCTGCTTCATGTTTTTGCTCGGCTTCGGATGCTGTCATCACATTTAAGCTCCAACCGCTGAGTTGGCTTGCCAGTTTAACATTCTGCCCGCCGCGCCCAATGGCTTGCGAGAGCTGATCTTCTGCTACCGCAACATCCATGCTGTGCATGTCTTCATCAATAATAATGGAAACCACTTCAGCCGGCGACATGGCATTGATAACAAATTTTGCGGGGTTTTCGTCCCATAAAATAATATCGACACGCTCGCCGCCTAATTCATTAGACACGGCTTGTACACGAGAACCGCGCATCCCTACGCAAGCTCCGACCGGGTCGATACGCGGGTCTTCTGTATGCACCGCGATCTTAGCGCGAGAGCCGGGATCACGCGCCGCACCGATGACTTTAATCAAATGTTCGTTAATTTCTGGCACTTCCAGTTTGAATAATTCAATCAGCAATTCAGGCGCGACACGGCTCATAAAGAGTTGTGGACCGCGACTTTCAGGCTTCACGGCGCGTAAATAAGCGCGTACCCGATCTCCGGTCCGTACCGATTCGCGGGGTATCGTTTCATCACGTAAAATGACGGCTTCGACGTTGTTGCCTAAATCAAGGATGATATTGCCCTTATCGACTCGCTTGACGATACCACTGAGCAGTTCGCCAACCCGATCAATGTAGGCTTCAACCACCTGTGCGCGCTCTGCTTCGCGCACTTTCTGCATAATGACCTGACGCGCTGTTTGTGCAGCAATACGTCCAAAGGCGACGGAATCCATGGCTTCAGTAACGAAGTTACCCAATGCAACATCGGCTTGTTTTGCTACAGCATTCTCTAAACTGATTTGGCGATCAGGATACTCAATATCTGCTTCATTTATCACTTCCCAACGGCGCGTGGTAGAATATTCACCGCTGTGGCGGTCAATTGTCACTTGCACATCCCATTCGGGACCGTAGCGTTTTTTCGTCGCATTTGCGAGGGCGCATTCTAATGCCTCGAAAATGATTTTTTTATCCACACCTTTTTCGTTGGATACCATCTCGACGACCACTAATATTTCTTTGCTCATAGCCGTTCCCTTGTCATTTGTATCTTGTACCTTAGTTTTAATCGTTGTTTTTATACTGCCCTCGCCTGCAACCTGAAGCTCAGGATTTTGATTAAGTGCTTAAAACCCAAGTATTTGCAGCAAACTTGATAAAGCAAAAAATGCAGTTTCTGGTGGGTATGAGTATATGTTGCTTGCTCATATCCACAGCTTTTTATAGCTCAGGTACTAGACGCGCTTTATCAATTTGTTCATAGGGCAAGCGATAAATCACTTGATCCACTTCAATTAAAACATCCTGTTTATCTACTCCCATGAGCAGACCGCTAAAGTTTCTACGTGTTTCACCCGCGTCTAAAACTAATGGACGCTGCAAACGAATTTTTGCTTGTTGTCCAACAAAACGCTGAAAATGCGCTAAGGCAAACAAGGGGCGATCTAAGCCCGGCGAAGACACTTCTAATAAATATTGGCTACGAATAGGGTCTTCTACTTCTAGCACACCGCTGACTTGATGAGACACCTGTTCGCAATCCTCAATACAAATACCGTCAGGGTGATCGATATACAAACGCAACAAGCCATCGTGTCGCCCTTGCCTGTATTCAATCCCTAGCAATTCGTATCCTAAACCGTTCACTACAGGTTGCAAAAGTTCCTGTAAGGCATTATTTCGCAAAGTTTCTCTATCCCTATAAACAAAAAATGGGCGCAATGCCCAAGGGTACAACAGGTTATGTCATCGGCTAGGCGGCTGTCGCTCACCTCACCCGAATAAAAAAACCCCGATAGCGGGGCTTCTCTAGTGAATTAGCTTATGCAGTGCGTCATACTTAAGCCTCATATCTTCATCTTCAAGCAATTGAGCAGCGCATTGTAAAGGATTTTAGGGGGTATCGCAACGTACTTAAAATAAAAAGCCATTTCTCACTAAAACGCAAAGGCGGGGTGACATACACCACGCTTAAGTGTCTTGCATTCGCGTCTTTCGTGTCTGTCGCGCCTTTGCGTTATTTTTAAAAATAAAGTGCGATCCCATTCAACCTCGCTGCTACGGCATAATGCCCGCTTAAGGTAAGTGACAATGTCATAATCCTGTGTTATACAAACCTTCAGGCAACGCCACACTGTTAAGCATTTTCACGATGGCATTAAACACGGAGACACGCCATGCGTCCAGAGAATTACCAACCTGTAGAACATCCCGCCAGTCACGAATACGAACTTTATTTCGGACCCAATCACCCCGGCATTGAAGGCAATTACGCACTAAAAGTCCTACTCAGTGGCGACGAAGTGCTTAAAGCCACTGCGGACGGTGGCTATTTGCATCGCGGTTTTGAAAAACTTATGGAAGAACGCCTGTGGATTCAAAACGTCGCGCTAGTACCGCGTATTTGCGTTCCCGATCCCGTACCGATGGAAGAAACCTATGCGCGTGCAGTAGAAATGCTCGGCGGCTTAGAAGTTCCAGAACGGGCGCAATGGATTCGCGTCTTAATGCTAGAACTGTCGCGTATTTGCGCGCATATTTTCACCTTCGGCGGCAACTCCGCCACCATCGGACAGTACAGCACCATGTTCTGGGGCGTGTCCGAGCGTGACTTAATTTTGGATTTATTTGAAGAAATCAGCGGCGGGCGTATTTACCACATGTACATCACCCCCGGCGGTGTACGCCGCGACCTGCCCGACGGCATTTTAGAAAAAATCGCCGCAGTGCTAGATGACATCGAAACCCGTCTGCCCGAATACGATGACTTGTTTTTCGACAACCCAGTGTTCATGCGCCGCTCACAAAATGTCGGCAAAATGACCGCCGAGCAAGCACTGGCTTGGGGCGTGACCGGACCTAACTTACGCGCCTGCGGTTTGCCCTTCGACTTGCGCCGCGACGATCCCTACTTGGTCTATGATCAATTAGAATTTGACATTCCCACCGAAACGGGCGGCGATATTTACGCCCGCACTATGGTACGGCGCGGCGAGTTGTTGCAAGCCTTTCGCATTGTGCGCCAAGTCATTCAACGTCTGCCTTCGGTTAAAGGCGCGATTCGCTGTCCACTGCCCAATCCGCTGGCGTGGAACATTCCCAAAGGCAGCGCCTATGCGCGCACCGAGTCCTCTAAAGGCGAACTAGGTTTTTATGCGGTGTCCGACGGCGGCACAAAACCTTGGCGGGTGCATGTGCGCGGTGCGTCTTCCATGCACGCCGTGCAGGTGTTAGAAAACCTATGCAAAGGGGCGCGCCTAGAAGACGTGGCGCAGATCATGTTCTCGCTAGATGCCTGCCCGCCCGAAGTAGATCGTTAAAAAAGCCTTTTTTCTTGCTATCATTGGGAGTGCTGATCTGCCGACCAGCACCAGCGGCTCGCAGCCGCTTTGCTAATCAGGAGATTAGCGATCCCAGTTTTCACTGCATGGTTGTGAAGCGGTTGCTTGCTATAGGTGCGATTTGCTACGCACAAAAAAACCCGCAAAGTCAGTGACTATGCGGGTTATATAACAAAATGGTGGGTCGTGAGCGATTCGAACGCTCGACCAGCGGATTAAAAGTCCGATGCTCTACCGGCTGAGCTAACGACCCAATACAAAAATCGTGGTGGCCAGAGGTGGAATCGAACCACCGACACGAGGATTTTCAGTCCTCTGCTCTACCGACTGAGCTATCTGGCCTAAATCAATGCGCTATCTGCCTAAAACGCGAATTAGAACATATTTATTTTTTAAGGTCAAAAATTTTGCGATTTTTTTGTTGATATTGATTGAACAATGGTGCCCGGGGCCGGACTCGAACCGGCACGGTGTTATGCACCGAGGGATTTTAAGTCCCTTGCGTCTACCAATTTCGCCACCCGGGCTGATATTTTATGCCTTAAAACTCTATATTTTAAAGTGACAAAAAAAGTGAGGCTGAGGTCGGAATCGAACCGGCGTCCACG
>CAZOSP010000143.1:0-7545 GCA_964582525.1 uncultured Thiomargarita sp.
TCCTTTTAATTTTGAATTTCATTTAGAAGAAAATATTTTTCGATAATGTCTATTTATTAGCCGATTTTGGGGATTACCTGAACCTATACAGTTAGAATCTTTAAGACAAGAACTTTACTTGTTTACTCCTCCCCAAAGTTTTCGTTATGCAACAGATTCAGAGTTAAAATTTACAAATCGTCTTCAGCATTATCAGGAAGAACTAGATATTAATTAATTTTTAGGCCAGCAGGGTTTGCGCCACGTCTTTTTGTGGCGCGAACGCGAATGCTCGGCGGCGTGCCATCATCCCGCGTGCTTCGACGAAAAGATGTCGCGCAGCCTACCGGGCTTAAAAACGATAACGCATTTCCAAAAACCAACTGCGTCCGGCTAACGGAATGTCATGGGGAATGCGCACCACACCGGCTAAATCAGGACCCGGACTGGGTTCGTAACCCATTTTATCAAACATGTTTTTTACCCCAACCGCCACATTCCAGCGTCCGCCGTGAATGTTTTTGTAACGCAAACTGCTATCTGCTGTGTAATAGCCTTCTAGGTCATTGCGCGGATCGCCTGCGGCACGGTGTCGATGTCCAATCCAATTAGCCTGCATGTTTAAGTACCAGTTGGCGCGCAGCATCCAATCGCCGCGGAGATAGGCATCCTGTTGAGGATAATTGCCCCAATCTTGCACTTCCTGCCCGTCCAATTGTTGTTCTACGCGCTGCCAAGCGTAGTTGAATAAGAGGCTAGAACGGCGGCTGGTTTTCCAGCGCATTTCAAACTCTGCACCATAGGCTTTGATGTCTTCTGCAAAATTTTGCGCGACGCGAGTCGCGCTTGTACCATTCGCGCCTTGCTCAGTATCAACCGCGAGAAATTCTATCGCATCTGACCAGATGAAACGGTAGAGATTTAAGCTTAAATGCAGCGTTTGGTAAGGGCGATAATCAAACGCCCATTCGAGCGTTTTGATGCTTTCTGCATGAAGATCGGGATTGCCGTTAGCCAATCCTGTGTTGAAATTGTAAAGCTCTTGAAAGGAGGGCGCACGGAATGCCTCGCCATACAGCAGTTTGGCAGTAAAATCAGGACGGGTTTGCCACACCAAAGCCCCGCGCCAATTGAGAGTGCCACCAAAATCAGAATAATGATCATAACGTGCGCCCCAGGTGAGTTCCCAGTTGTCATAAAAACGCCAAGCATCCTGCCCGAAAAAATAAAAACTCTTACGCATTTCTTCCGGCTGATAAACCGCGGGTGTGTCGCTAATATCGACCATGCGTTCTGGGGTTTTCCAGTTGATAGATTGGGTGGTTTTATATTGATCAATCAGTAAATAGCCCGTGCCTAAACGCAGGGTGTGATGTGTAAAGCCGCTGTAGAGCGTACTTAAATCTAAGCGTACATCGTCTTCATAGTTAGTTGCCTCTGCCCTGAAGCCATGAGGAAAACGTCCGCCAAACGCGCCGGGCGGGTAGGTTTGTATATCGTTGTATTTCCAGTAACGGTTGGTATAAGCCAGTCGCGCTTGTGCTGACCAGTGCGCAGTCAACTCCGGCTGTTGCCAGCTTAACAGTAGATCACTAATGCGTACATCGCCTTCGCCGCTACGATCAATCGCTTGCGCCGGACCCACGCCCGCCCCCGCATTGAACACAAACTGGTTGGCGAATTGTAGCCGCCAGGTGGCATTATCGCGGGTGGTACGACTTAGGTCTAAGCGTGCGTCGAGATTTTCGCGGTGCAGTTCCATTGCCCCCGGTGCGTGAGAAATAGCCGTGCCGAATTGTCGATCATGGAAATTTTGATGATCTTCAAGTATCGGCTCTGCGTGTCCGTCTTCTACGCCATAACGCAGCATCACGGCAAACGCATTGCCTGCCCAATGCCCGCTATTGAGTAGCCACGCATCGGTTTCGCCAAAACCGCCGACACGCATTCCCACTTCCGTTCCCTTAATATCTTCGGCTGTTTTGGTAATGATATTAATAATACCTGCCAAAGCATCTGCGCCATGTACTGCGGAACCGGGTCCGCGCATGATTTCCACACGCTGGATTTTATAGATGGGAATATTTAAGCCGCGAATACTTGGACTGCCGGAATGTACATCTTTTAATGGCAGGTCATTAATCATAATAAGCACCTGCGGATTAAACTCGGAATAAATGCCGCGCATAATAAACACCGGACGATTAAAGAAGAAATTACGCGCTACATGCAGACCCGGCACGGCTTCTAAGGCTTCGCTCAAAGTACGTGCGCCGCTTGCCTCTAAGTCTTGTGCGGTTAAAACGGTGGTCACTGCGGGTGCCATTGCCGCGTCTTGTTTCACTCCGGAAGCCACTTTGACGGTGTGGCGTTGCAGCAAACCATCAAACACATCAAAGACTTCATCTAATTCGATTTCAACTTCAGCCAAACCCTGCAAATCTAGCTCAAGCAAATCTTTCATGCGGGCGGTGTCTGCGGCATTATTAAACGCCGCTAAGGGGTTAGCGATCAAAAGACTGCATACGCCCCCTAAGCAATAATATTTTATTTTTTTCAAGGTTACTCCCCCTCTGGTTTTAATATTTATTGTATCGATTTATACTCATATCCTTATGTTTTTTGCCCTCGTTGCCCTCGTTGCCAAGCGGTGCTTGGGAACTAGCAAAGGTCAGTAGGGTTTGCGCCACGTCTTTTTGTGGCGCGAACGCGAATGCTCGGTAGCGTGCCATCGTTCCGCTAGCAAAGGTTTAGGTCAAGGTTGCAAACCTTGACCCGCAAATGGTGGTTATCGGGACTCATCGGTAAAGGTTTGGGTAAGCTATTGGCGGGAACGCAATTTAGCCACTCGCATCAGTTGAGAACTCGGATGCAATCCCGCGTCCGTCATGCTTTCCGGCGCGATAGCCAAACGCACACGATTATCAAGCAAGTAAAACTCAATCATACCCCCTACTTGAATAAAGCGTTCTGCCTCGCTGACAGTCAACACGGGATGCCCTTTAACACGTTCCAATATAGATACTATTAAAGCCTGCGCACTATGCGCAATAAACAGCAAATGACAATGTTCGACATTTTGCAAAGTGCTGGATAACTCAAGCACGTCAGTTTTGCGATTATTGATTTTACGCTGCTGCGCAGCACTTTCTAATAGGTTCGTAACGGGCGTTGCGCCAACCACGCAAACCTTAAACGCAGTCTCAACATCGGCAAAAGCCACATCAGGCCACTCGATATAGCTGCCCAGATTAAATAAATAAGCCGCTTTGATGTCTTGCTCTTTAGCCACGTTAGCATGAGCTAAATAAGGCAGCGCGTAAATAAAAAAGCCTAAATACACAGCGCGTAAAGTTCTTGTCCATAAGTGGTTATACATGCTATTTCCTTATGAATGAGGGTTTAATAATATCCAGAACTCAAACCTGACAGGTTTTTGAAAATCTGTCAGATTTTCCCGACAGCCCCGCAAAAAGCCCCGAAAGATATTTCAATAGCTTATAAAACAGTCGCTTGAATAAGCAGCAAATAGAATTTCTAGTAGTCATAGGTATCTGCCGCCAATTCTGTGCTAAATTTAGCATAGCTATTAAAAACTTACCTACTACTTTTTACCGGCTATGCAGTATCTCATGCGTAATATATGAGCATCATCTACTTCAACCCTCTCAAACATCCTTAAGGAGAATACGATGGAATTGCAACAAAAAGGCGCACAAGCCTACGTCTCAGTCAAACAATTACGGGTCAAACTCCAATGGCGGAGTGCCGTTGACCTTGATTTAATGGCATTTTACAAAACCAAGGACGGGCGCAGCGGTGGCATATATTCGACCAACTACGCGGGCGGCTCGTTAGGTGATCTCAACAGCTTTCCCTTCATCGAACTGAGTGGCGACGCGGGCGTAGGCGCGAGTGGCGGCAGCAACGAAGAAGTGCTACGCATCGCCAAACTTGATGACATGGCGGAAGTCTATATTTGCGCACTCAACTTTACCGATGCCAGCAGCGGCACAAACAGCACCTTTAGCCGCTACGACGGGCGCGTCGAACTGCTAGATGACAGCGGCAAATCCCACATAGTACCGCTCAATGCCAGCGACAAAGGCATGGTGGCAGTGATTGCTAAAATCGACAACAGCGATTTCATGGGGGCAAAACTCATTAACCAAAACGATGTCATCAATCTTAACCAATTTCTCAGCACCATGCCAGGCGCGAGCGGCTTCAAACTCAGCTCAAAAGTTGTCTTAAAAAACAAAGGTGACCGCTTCGAACTGAAACAAAAAGGCGGGGCGGGCGGCGGCGAAATTGTCGTTAATCTCAATTGGAATCAAAAAGGCGGCGAAGCGCAAAAAAGCGGCGGCTTTTTTTCCAAACTCATGGGCGGCGGTGGCTCTGCGATTGATTTAGACCTCGGCTGCTTGTTTGAATTACAAGACGGGCAAAAAGGCGCGATCCAAGCACTGGGTGAATCTTGGGGTTCTTATGACCAAGCCCCCTTTATTCGCCACATGGGAGATGATCGCACAGGTTCAGTGGCAGCCGGCGAATTTATCCGCGTCAACGGACAGCAGCTTGGCAAAATTCGCCGCATCCTGTTTTACGCCTTCATTTACGAAGGCGTGGCGCGTTGGGACCAAGCCGATGGCATAGTCAAAATCAAACAAGCCGGTAATCCCGAAATTGAAATCGCGCTGGATGATCACAGCAACAACGGCATGTGCGCTTTAGCCTTGTTTGATAACACCTCAGGCAGCTTACAGGTTTCCAAAGAAACGCGCTTTTTTCGCGGTCACGAAGACCTAGATAAAGCTTACCGCTGGGGACTGCGCTGGGCAGCGGGCAGTAAATAGAACCCTAAAAATGCGTTTCCACGCGGAGCGTGGGAACAAGGAAACAAAGGAAACAAAGGAAATACGGTGAAACATTCAATTGTAATTCTGGCAGCCGGGCAGGGAACACGTATGCGCTCGGCATTACCCAAAGTTTTGCACCAGCTAGCAGATAAGCCGCTGATCGGGCATGTATTAGATACCGCGCTGCAACTGCAACCTGAGGCGATTTATGTCGTCTATGGACATGCGGGCGAGCAGGTCAAGACAGCAACGGCAGGTTACGCGGCGCAGTATGCGGTGCAGTACGTCGAACAAGCCGTGCAGCTTGGTACTGGTCACGCGGTGATGCAAGTCATGCCACAGATTCCCGATGACCATCAGGTACTGGTGCTGTATGGCGATGTGCCTTTAATCGGTCTGCATACGCTGCAAAACATGATGCAATTGGCGGCGGATAGTATCGGTTTGTTGACAGTGGAGCTGGATAATCCCAGCGGTTATGGGCGCATTGTGCGCAGTCCAACGAGAGCGGTGCAGCGCATTGTGGAAGAAAAAGATGCGGATGTGTCGCTGAAAAAAATCAAGGAAATCAATACCGGCATTATATCCGTACCCGCCGCAACCTTGCGCAAATGCCTGTCTGCGCTGAACAATGATAATGCGCAAGGGGAGTATTATTTAACTGATGTGATCAGCCTTGCGGTGCAGGCAGGTTTGAACGTACACACTTTCACGCCCGCCACTTTGCAAGAGGTGCAAGGGGTGAATGATCGCGTGCAACTCGCCAATCTTGAGCGTTATTATCAACAACAGCAGGCGTTGCATTTAATGCGCAACGGTGTCACCTTACGCGATCCCGCACGCTTTGATGTGCGCGGACAGGTACGCAGCGGACAAGATGTGTTGATTGATGTGAATGTCGTCTTAGAAGGTGCGGTAGAATTAGGCAGCGGCGTAAGTATTGGCGCGAATTGCATGATTCGTAATACAAAAATAGCCGATAATGTAGAAATTTTGCCCAATTGCGTGATTGAAGATGCGGTGATTGAAACCGGTTGTCGGATTGGTCCTTTTGCGCGGATTCGCCCCGCAAGCCATCTTGGTGAACAGGTGCATATTGGCAATTTTGTCGAAGTGAAAAAATCTACCGTAGAAAAATACAGCAAAATCAATCACTTAAGCTACATCGGCGATTGCGAAGTGGGCAGCGAAGTGAATATTGGTGCTGGCACTATCGTTTGTAACTATGATGGCGCGAATAAGCACAAAACCATTATCGGTGATCGGGTTTTTGTTGGTTCTGACACGCAATTGGTCGCGCCGCTCAAAATAGGCGCGGATGCGACCATTGGCGCGGGTTCAACCATTACCAAAAATGTCGAAAATGGACATTTAGCCCTCAACCGTAGCGCGCAAAAAAGCATCCCTAACTGGCAACGTCCGGTCAAAAAGAAAGACTGAGCATTTAGAACAAAACTTAAGGAAAAACAATGAGTCAAACTCGTATTTACCCAGGTATTGATAACGACAAATACGCGGGCATGACGGATGTTGGTAAAATCATCCGTGATGCTTGGCTATTTGGCGTTTTACCCGAAACCGAGACCTGTGAAAATTGGGATTATGGGCGTTTGGAAGCCTTATATGACAAGGTTCATACGCAATGGTTAAAGCACGGGCATTTGGTCAGCCAACTGCCGCCCGATCTGCAACAGCGTCATGCTGAAATTCATCGGCAGGCGTATGACAAAGCCCGCGCTCAAGGCTGGGACATGGATTTGAGTGATGAGCAGTAAGGTGGCTACATGCCGTTTCTGGCGGAGAGCAGTATAATATTCCGCTTTACTATGACATTTCACAGTGACAAGGACGAAAATGATGCAAATACGTCATACACAACAAGGCTTTACCCTCATTGAAGTCATGGTGGTGGTGGTCATCTTAGGCATTCTCGCCGCGCTGGTTGTCCCCAAAATCATGAATCGCCCTGATGAAGCGCGTGTCACCAAAGCCCAACAAGACATCCGCGCCCTAGAAGCCGCGCTTAAACTCTACAAACTCGACAATTACACCTACCCGACCACCGATCAAGGCTTAGAAGCTCTTGTCAACCCCCCCACCAGTGCGCCCGTTCCCAAGCAATGGAAAGCCGGCGGCTATTTAGATCGCCTGCCGCTCGATCCTTGGCAAAATGAGTATCTTTATTTAAGTCCTGGATTACACGGCGAATTAGATCTGTTTTCGCTAGGCGCGGACGGTCAAGAAGGCGGCGATGGCGTGAATGCCGATTTAGGCAACTGGATGTTGCGTTAGAGGTAGGATGCGGTGAGGTACGAACCGCATCCATCACACCGCCTCCTAATCCTACCTGGAGTAAAGTGGCCCCCACCGTCAAGTCCAAAAATAGCAAAACTTAAGAAGAAATCACGCTCGATTTTCTTCAAAATACACCTCAGCAGGTGTGCAGTAATGTAGGCTTTGATGCAGCCTTTTTTGATGATAAAACGCAAAGTAATGTTTCAAGCCTAAGCGCAGTTCTGGAACGCTTTGGTAGTCATTGAGATAAATATTTTCGTATTTGACTGTGCGCCAAAGGCGTTCTACAAAAATGTTGTCTAATGCACGTCCGCGCCCATCCATGCTGATTTTAATGTCTTTTTTTTAATAAAACATCTCATAGTACACGACAAAAAATAATCATTTATAACAGACATTTAGGCTGCACTCC
>CAZOSP010000144.1:0-376 GCA_964582525.1 uncultured Thiomargarita sp.
GACGTAACTCCTTCGGGGTATAAAATGCACAAGTTATTAAATTCTCATTACTTAACAATTAAGTCGCTTTTTGTTCCGCCTTCAAAGTGGAATTCATCTCAAGCTGTCGAGCCTGCAAGGTTGGGCATGGAAATTCCTTTTGCCATTGCATGACCTGTTTCACGGATACGGTTTCTAGCTGAGAACTCTGAAAAACTTTTTTCGTCTATAATAAAATCAATCACTTATGTAAATACGCTCTATCTAAAATCAATGACTTACAGACTTTTACAGAGTTTTCAGTTATAAATGGCTCGCAGACGCGCCAGTTCCGCTTCTGCCGCATTAGCGCGTTGCTCCGCCTCATCACGGGCATGTTTGTCAGCCAACCACTGCG
>CAZOSP010000144.1:476-7517 GCA_964582525.1 uncultured Thiomargarita sp.
AGTCTTGTTCTGAGACATATTCAGGCGGCGGTGCTGGGTCTGCTGCTAGATTGACGTATTCGGGCGAGACATCCGTTAGATAGGCATTATCCATTCTGTTCTCCGTGGTAAAAATTAAACTAAAACAATCTCATATTGCTCTTGGTCATATTGCTCTTGGCTGGACGCAGAAGCTTTCTAGCCACCTTGATAAATGGCTCGCAGACGCGCCAGTTCCGCTTCTGCGGCATTAGCACGTTGTGCCTCAGCATTAGCGCGTTGTGCCTCAGCATTAGCGCGTTGCTCCGCCTCATCACGGGCATGTTTGTCAGCCAACCACTGCGGATTAAAGAAATCTCGATAAATATCATCTTGTAACATTTCATCTGCGCTCGGCTGACGATTTAAGTCTGCAATTCTAAATTGAAAACCGGGCAACACCCGCGAACAAATAATGCCTTTCGCCATTGGCAGGGACTGATAAATGCCGTTCTCGTCCAAATAATAAAACGCTTGGTATTTGGCTTTGGGATGCAAAATATAATATTCGCGCACGCCCCCTTCTTGATATTCCAGCTTTTTCGTCTGCATATCGCGCAACGCTTCTTGTGCCGTGCTGTCTGATAACGCCTCAATGCAGAGATCATATACGCCCTTAAAAGAGCGATCTAATAAGTCCATCTTGACCCGATTATCATGCAGAATCACGCCTAAATCAGGCTTGCGAATAACCGTTTTGTGCACCAAGGGCAAACGAAAACCAAACTCTAAGCCGGTCGTTTTGGCGATGGGATAAGTGTTGAGATAAGCCTGTAAAAGGGTGAAAAACCATTGATATACAAACCAAGTTTGCCAATCTGACACAGGCTTTGCCTCCAAATGACCGTTGTTCCATTCATAATTTTGCTCACATTCATAATAGTGCGCCCAATAGTCTTGTTCTGAGACATATTCAGGCGGCGGTGCTGGGTCTGCTGCTAGATTGACATATTCGGGCGAGACATCCGTTACATGGGCATTATCCATTCTGTTCTCCGTGGTGACAGTTAAACTAAAACAATGTCATATTGCTCTTGGCTATAAAAAGTTTCAACTTGGAATTTGATGTTGCAAGCGATGAACTTTTCCAGTTGTTCGATGCTGTCGGATTCTTCAATGAGCATGTCAACCACTTCTTGCGAGGCATAGACGAGAAACTGCTGTGCGTCAAATTGGCGGGCTTCGCGGATGATTTCGCGGAAGATTTCGTAACATATTGTTTCGGTGCTTTTTATCGAGCCGCGTCCGCCGCAGGTGGGGCAGGTTTCGCAGAGGGTATGCTCTAGGCTTTCGCGGGTGCGTTTGCGGGTCATCTGCACTAAGCCTAGTGAAGAAATTTCGCTGATGTGGGTTTTTGCGTGGTCTTTCTCTAGGCATTTTTCTAGTGAGCGTAGCACCTGTCGTCGATGTTCGGCATCTAGCATGTCGATGAAATCGACAATAATGATGCCGCCTAGATTGCGTAGGCGAATTTGTCGGGCAATGGCTTGTGTGGCTTCTAGGTTGGTTTTGAAAATGGTTTCTTCGAGATTGCGATGCCCAACAAATTTGCCCGTATTGACATCAATGGTGGTCATGGCTTCGGTCTGGTCTAGCACTAAATAACCGCCCGATTTAAGCTCCACATGCCGTTTCAGGGCATTGCCGATTTCCTCTTCTATGTTGTAAAGCTCAAAAATCGGACGCTCGCCCGGATAATGCTCGATTAGGGGCGTTAGTTCGGGAATGAAGGTTTTGGCAAAGTCTTTCATTTCTTGGCAGGTTTCTTTGGAATCGACTTTAATTTCTTTGACTAACATACCCACCATATCGCGTAGGGTGCGGATTTTCAGGGGTAAGTCTTCGTAAATGAGGGAAGTCGGTGGGGCAGTTTTGGCTTTTTCTAGCAGCGCGTTCCACATTTGAGATAAAAATGCCATGTCCGCTTGTAACAGGCTTTCTGATACGCCTTCGGCGGCGGTGCGGATAATGAAGCCGCAGGTGACACGCTCGCCCGTCTGGTGATTATCAGCGTTCCATAAATTGCCGATACTGATGTGTTGGTTGACAATATTGAGCAAGCGTCCACGCTCTTCGCCAGTGATGCGTTGCGAAATGCCAACATTGGTTTCTATGTCGGGAATAAAAACCAGATAACGAGATGGAATGGAGATTTGCGTGGTCAGTCGCGCGCCCTTAGTGCCAAGCGGGTTTTTGATGACTTGCACTAAAAGGGTTTGCCCTTCGCGCAGAATTTCGTTGATATTGTTGAGATTGCCGTTGCCGTTGTTGTCAACGGAGCTGATGTCGTTGGTATGTAAAAAAGCGGCGCGTTCTAAGCCAATATCGACAAATGCCGCCTGCATTCCGGGTAATACGCGGCACACTCGCCCTTTGTAGATATTGCTGACCAGACCGCGCTTGCTTTCGCGCTCAATGATAACATCCTGTAAAACGCCATTTTCCACCAGCGCGACGCGGGTTTCGCGTGGGGTGACGTTGATAAGCACTTCCTCGCTCATGTGTAAGAGACTCGTTTAAGTAAAGAGTATAATTGAAAAAATTATACATGATTAATGAGCCTCTGATGGCTTTGTTAGCCGCCCAAAATAACCCCAAGCCAGACAAAAGTAGCAAAACAGAGAGATACAAAAACGGCGGCTGATGCCATGTCTTTGGCGCGAGCAGCTAATGGGTGACGCTGGTTGCCATGAATATCATCAACCACCGCTTCAATCGCTGAATTGAGTAATTCGACCATCAAGACCAGCACTAAACTGCCAATCAAGAGTGCGCGTTCAAGATGATTGTCGCCCAACCACAAAGCCGCCGGTAACAGCAATAAGCTCAGTATCAATTCTTCACGGAAAGCGGCTTCGTGTTTCCAAGCCGCCCACAGTCCGGCTATCGAATAGCCAGTTGCGCGAAATAAACGCAGCACGCCGGAATTTGTGGCTTTCATGTTCATGGTTTCTACTCGTTGCATTATTGTCTCCTTTGCAAAGGTCTTGGTTTTGTCATTTAACTGAAACACAATTGTAACGCGAATGACATATTTTAGCGATGCAAAACCTGCGTTTGATCTCATCGGGTGATTAGCTCTCCCCGCTTGCCGTTACATCCGCATTTTGGGCTATACTTGCGGCACTCAGGTTCGCACTCTTGACCGCATTGCAGGAGGTCGCAAGACGCGGCACATCTCAAGCGGCATTCATATACGACAATCGAGCGAGAGACAAACAGGTCTGCAAAACCTCTTCGCGCTTTTAACAAATCTTCGTCTAAGGCGATAAAAATCTATTTATCAAGGAATTATGCCATGAAAGGCTGGTGGAACAATCTGCGTTTAGGTGTCAAAATTCTTCTCAGTATTGCGGCGGTCATGGTGTTTTTGCTGCTGATTGGTTTTTGGTCTGTTCGCGGCATTCATAATATTGTGCAGGACGGTATGCAGGTGGTGCTGGGCAATCAAATGCGTAGCGAAACTTTAGAGCAAAAAGTCGATCATTTGGAATGGGCGGGACATCTTAGTGCCTTTATCAATGATCCTGGTATTACTGAATTAAGCATTGAATTGGATCATCAGCAATGCGGTTTTGGGCAATGGTACTATGGCACGGGGCGGCAACAGGCGGAACTCAATGTGCCAGCCTTGAAACCGATCTTAAAAGAGATCGAACAACCGCATATTGAATTACATCAAACCGCTGCCGAGATTAAACAGGTGTTTCGCCAAAGCGACCTGCATTTACCCAGTTTTTTAGCCAAGCGCGAATCTGAGCATTTGCTGTGGGCGGGACACATTCAAAATGCGATTTTGACCGAACAAACCGCAGTCAATGTTGAATTAGATCACCGCCGTTGTCAGCTTGGGCAATTCATTTATAGCCCAAGAGGTAACGCATTGGTGACGCAGGATGCTCAATTTGCGCAATTAATGAAGCAACTGGAGCCTGAGCATCTGTTATTGCACAAAATTGGGCAGGAGATTGATGCCGCCTTAGGCAGAGCGGATATGAGTCAAGCGCGGACGCTGTACAGCGAGCAATTACTGCCCAAATTAACCCAAGTGCGAGCGCATTTAGAGTCCATGCTGCAACATGCCGAAGGCAACAATAAGGGCAAGGAAGCCGCCGAAGACATTTACACCCATCAGAGCTTGCCTACTTTAAGAGCCATACAAAAGCATTTTGATGAAATTCAACGCATCACCCGTGAGAACATCTTATCTGAAGAGAAAATGTTATTGGCAGCACAAGAAACGCGCATGACCATTATCCAAATGGTTGGGCTGGCGATCATTACCAGCACTTTATTGGTGATTTTTTTACCTGCCAGCATCAGTCGCCCGATCAAACAAAGCATTGGTTTTGCAGAAAAAGTTGCCGATGGCGATCTGACGCAAACGCTGCATATTCAGCAAAAAGACGAAGCCGGACAATTAATCACCGCCTTAAATCACATGGTAGAAAAATTGCGCGAGGTTGCCGAAGGCGTGCATGGCAATGCAGAAAATCTTGTGCAGGCGACCGCCCAAGTCAGCAGCACTGCGCAATCTTTGAGTCAACTTGCCTCGCAAGAAGCCGCCAGCGTAGAACAAACCAGTGCCTCACTAGAGGAAATGAACGCTTCCATTACGCAAAACGCGGACAATGCTAAATTCACCGAAAATAACGCCAAACAAGCCGCCTTGCAAAGCCAAGAAGGTGGCGAAGCGGTGGCTGAGACATTGCAAGCGATGCGCGATATTGCCGAGAAAATCAATGTGATCGAAGAAATTGCTTATCAAACCAACTTGCTGGCATTAAATGCGGCGATTGAAGCGGCGCGCGCCGGTGAGCATGGGCGCGGTTTCAGCGTGGTTGCCAGCGAAGTGCGGCGGCTTGCCGAGCATTCGCGTGATGCCGCACAAGAAATCAGTAAATTGGCTGACAACAGTGTCAATATTGCGGAAAAAGCCGGCAGTTTGTTGGAAAAAATCGTGCCTAGCATTGTTGAAACCGCCAATTTAGTGCAGGAAATCAGTGCCGCTTCTTCAGAGCAAGCCAATGGCGTGAAGCAAATCAATGATGCCATGTCACAATTAGATCAAGTCACACAACAAACCGCAACGTCTTCCGAACAACTTGCCGCGACTGCTGAAGAAATGAATTCGCAGGCAAATGCTTTGCAAGACATTGTGACGTTCTTCAAAACACGTTAAGAGGTAGGTATTCAATAATACTCGAAACTCAAACCTTCCAGATTTTGAAAATCCAGAAGGTTTTTTGAAAACCTAGAAGGTTTAGTCCCGCGTACTTTCGTAAAAACCTGACCGCTCTCAAAGACCTGTCAGGTTTGGCGCAAGGCAGGTTTGGCGCGAGCTATGATTGACTTGCATTCAAGAGTAGGCATTGCTATAAAGCACTCCTTATGAAACTTCAGTTTACAAAAATGCACGGTATAGGCAACGATTTCGTCGTCATCAACGCAGTCACCAAACCGCTTGAATTGAGCAAAGCGCAACTACGCTCATTAGCCAATCGGCATTTTGGTGTCGGTTGTGACCAGATTTTACTGGTAGAAGCCAGCTCCATACCAGAGGTTGATTTTGTTTACCGTATCTTTAACGCAGATGGCGGCGAGGTCGAGCAGTGCGGCAATGGCGCACGTTGTTTTGCGCAATTTGTGCATGAAAAAGGCTTGACCGATAAGTCGGAATTGATCGTGCAAACCCAATCCGGCATTATTCGTCTGTACCGCGAAAACGCGGATCAAGTGCGCGTCAATATGGGTGTGCCGCAGTTTAATCCCAAAGATATTCCTTTTCTGGCAGAACGGGCGCAAAATTATTACAGTTTGCAAGTCGCCGAAGAAATACTCACCATCGGAGCGGTATCCATGGGTAATCCACACGCTGTACAGCGCGTTGTCAATGTCGATAAAGCACCGCTAAACAGGTTGGGGGCGCTGATTGAATCACATCCCCGCTTTCCACAGCAAGTCAATGCCGGATTTATGCAGATTTTAGATCGCCAACATATTCGCTTGCGCGTCTATGAGCGCGGTGTTGGTGAAACGCTTGCCTGCGGCAGCGGTGCCTGTGCTGCGGTCGCCATTGGGCGACGCTGGGGCGATTTGGATTCTACGGTTGATGTTGAATTACGCGGCGGTCATTTAACCATTACTTGGGACAAGCCAGACGATCCTGTGTGGATGACAGGAGCGGCAGTGTCTGTATTTGAAGGATACATTGATTTATGAACATTTTGCCTGATGAGTTTTTTAAGCCCAAAAAAGGACTGGAAAGCAAAGAAATAGCAGACTATTTGGTAGAACACCCAGAATTTTTCGTGGAATACGAACACCTGTTAGCAAAAATGGTGATTCCGCATAGTCAAGGCGCGGCGATTTCCTTAGTTGAGCGTCAAGTACAGGTGATGCGCGAAGAAAATCAGCAATTACAGCGACAAATTCAGCGCATGATTGAAGCAGCGCGGCGCAACGAAACCGTCAATGAACACATTCAGCGTCTGATTATAGCCCTACTAGAAACCAGCAGCATAGAAGACTTGTTTGACACCCTCTACCTCACCCTGCAACAAGAATTTGACACCGATTATGTCAGCCTACGGGTGTTTGACATGCCACTGAAAACCGCCACGCCGCGCCCCGAAAGTGTCGAATATGATGCGCAAGTGTTCAGCCTGTTTGAAGTCGTCTTAAAATCACGTACACCCATTTGTGGACGCATCACCCAAGCGCAAATTGAATACCTGTTCGGGCGGAACAAAATCGGCTCTGCTGTACTGATTCCACTCGGCAAGCCCGAAGCGCAAGGCATTCTCGCCCTTGGTAGCGAAGATGTTGCGCGTTTCCACGCCGGCATGAGTACCGACTTACTCAGCTACATGAGCAAACTGGTCACGCATATCCTGTATCGCTGGCAAGCACTCAGTTAAACAACATTATGAGCAGTCAAGCACTCCTGCAACGCATCACCCAAAACCCTGTATTACATCAGCTTCCGTAGTAACGAGTTAGTACGCAACCTGTTAGGTGAAT
>CAZOSP010000145.1:0-7476 GCA_964582525.1 uncultured Thiomargarita sp.
AAGAAAATCGAGCGTGATTTCTCCTTAAGTTTTGCTATTTTTGGCCTTGACGGTGAGGTCCACTTTAAACCTAGAAGGTTTGGGTGAGCAAAGTATAGGAAGAAAATCGGGGTAAATATTGGAAAATAGGTATTCATTGGCTGACTGCGTTAAAAGGTCTGTTGTTATTTAAGCTTTTTGAATTAGCCTGCTGTGGGAATACTGAATAGCAGTCTGGAGAGCCGTGTGCGAGAGAGTCGCACGCACAGTTCGGCGGGAGGGGAGGCGCAAGCCTTTCCTGTCGCTATAGAAATGAGTTTGTTGTTGCGAGGGGATCTTCAGTCTCCCGCGTCTTGACTGAAAGCCCTTAATCCACCCGATAATTAGGGGCTTCTTTGGTGATTTGCACGTCATGGACATGGCTTTCGCGCACGCCAGCATTGGTGATTTGCACAAATTCCGCGCTGGTACGCAGCGCGTTTAGGTCTGCGCTGCCAGTGTAGCCCATGCTGGAGCGTAAACCGCCGAGCAGTTGGTGGATGACCCCCAGCACTGTGCCTTTGTAGGGAACGCGCCCTTCAATGCCTTCTGGCACTAATTTTTCCACATCATCGGTTGCTTGAAAATAACGGTCTTTAGAGCCTTGTTTTTGCGCCATCGCGCCGAGCGATCCCATGCCGCGATAAGATTTGTAAGAACGCCCTTGGTACAGTTCAACTTCACCGGGGGCTTCCTCTGTGCCGGCGAATAAGCCACCAATCATGATCGAATAAGCACCGGCGGCGATGGCTTTGGCGATGTCGCCTGAGTAGCGAATGCCGCCGTCGGCAATCAGTGGAATACCCGTGCCTTTGAGGGCTTCAGCGATGTTAGTGACGGCAGTGATTTGCGGCACGCCTACGCCCGCGACAATCCGCGTGGTGCAGATTGAGCCAGGTCCAATGCCCACCTTGACAGCATCTGCGCCTGCTTCAATGAGAGCCGTAGCCGCCGAGCCGGTGGCGATGTTGCCGCCAATCACTTGCACGTTGGGATAAGTTTGTTTAATGCGGCGCACGGTGTCGAGTACGCCTTGCGAGTGTCCGTGTGCGGTATCCACGACCAGCACATCGACTCCCGCTTCAACCAGCGCGGCAACCCGTTCCATTGTATCTGTACCGGTGCCAACCGCCGCGCCTGCGCGTAAGCGGGCTTGCTCATCTTTGCAGGCATGGGGTTTTTCGGTGGCTTTTTGGATGTCTTTGACGGTAATCAGACCGCGTAATTGAAAGTCATCATTGACCACCAGTATTTTTTCTATGCGGTGTTGGTGCAACAAGTACAGCACCTCTTCGCGTTCCGCGCCTTCTTTTACCGTGACTAACTTCTCTTTGGGAGTCATGACGGCTGACACCGGATGATCTAGGTGGGTTTCAAAACGTAAGTCACGGTTGGTCACGATGCCGGTTAAATTGCCTTTTTTATCAACCACCGGAACACCGGAAATACCTTGCGCACGAGTGAGGCGCAGGATGTTTTCAATACTGGTATCCGGGGTCACGGTGATGGGATCGCTGATAATCCCGCTTTCAAATTTTTTCACTTTGAAAACTTGCCGCGCTTGTTCTTCAATCGACATGTTTTTATGAATAATGCCTATGCCGCCTTCTTGCGCTAAAGTGATGGCTAAACGGGCTTCGGTGACGGTATCCATCGCTGCTGAAAGGAGAGGAATATTTAAGCGAATTTCGCGGGTGAGTTGGGTGTTTAATTGGACTTGATGAGGCAACACATTTGAATAGGCGGGCAGGAGTAAAACATCATCGAAAGTAAGGGCGTTTTGGACAATACGCATTGCGATAATTCCTCGAAACTGAAGTTGACAGAGAACAAAGCGACAAGCAACAATGCAGCCCCGTCTTGATGAAGGCGGCGGCTCACTAAGCCCGTCATATTGGATACCTTAGCCAGCCAATCGAATAGAAAAATCTACATATCTTACAGGATTGCCTGACAGATTGATAGCGTTGGAATTTGTTTGTCCTCTGTTGACTGACGATGTGCGGGCTGGGACTTGGGGACTTGGGGACTTGGGGACTTGGGAGCGGCTCTGATGCCTAGAGCATTCGCGTTCGCGCCACAAAAAGACGTGGCGCAAACCCTACTGCTGACCGAGCTTCAGGTTTCAGGCGGGGGCAGTATAACTCAGGTTACGCGGTTGGTGCTTTTTACTGCAAAAAAAAACGCACAGAGGCGAATTTTAGCCCGGTAGTGTGCTTCGACATCTTTTCGTCGAAGCATGGGGGACGATGGGACGCTGCCGAGCATTCGCGTTCGCGCCACAAAAAGACGTGGCGCAAACCCTACTGCTATTGAACGGACTATAGATTTTTAGATAATTAAATGCCTCAAACAAACCTGATAGGTCTTGAAGACCTGTCAGGTTTTTGGAAATTATTTATCTGAAGCACTATGGATGTAGATTACAAGCTGTAGTACATGTCAAACTCAACCGGATGCGTGGTCATGCGCAGACGAGTCACTTCATCCATTTTCAGCGTAATGTAAGCATCAATCACGTCATCGGTAAACACGCCGCCCGCTTTGAGGAACTCACGGTCATTGTTTAAGAACTCTAAGGCTTGATCCAAAGAAAAACACACTTGCGGGATGTTTTTTCCTTCTTCCGGTGGCAAGTCGTATAAATCTTTGTCCATCGCTTCGCCGGGGTGGATTTTGTTTTGAATGCCGTCCAAACCCGCCATCAACATTGCCGCAAAAGCAAAATACGGATTGGCGGTGGAATCGGGGAAACGCACTTCAATACGACGCGCTTTAGGGCTAGAAACGTAAGGGATGCGAATGGAAGCAGAGCGATTGCGTGCTGAATATGCCAGCATCACCGGCGCTTCAAAGCCGGGGACTAGACGTTTGTAGCTATTGGTGGTGGCATTGGTAAAGGCGTTCAGGGCGCGAGCATGTTTGATAATGCCGCCGATGTAGTACAGCGCGGTGTCAGATAAGCCGCCGTATTTGTCGCCGGAGAACAGGTTTTGCCCTTCTTTGGCTAACGACATGTGTACGTGCATCCCATTACCATTGTCTCCCACTAAGGGTTTGGGCATAAAAGTCGCGCTTTTGCCGTAGCCATGCGCAACATTTTGAATCACGTATTTGAGGATTAATACTTCGTCCGCTTTTTTCACTAAGGTGTTGAAACCCACACCGATTTCACATTGTCCGGCGGTTGCCACTTCATGGTGATGGACTTCGGTTTTTAGCCCCATTTCATCTAGGGTTAAACACATTTGACTGCGAATATCATGCAGAGAATCAACCGGTGGTACCGGGAAATAGCCGCCTTTTACGCCTGGGCGATGCCCCATGTTACCGTCTTGATAAACGCGCTCGGAGTTCCATTCGGCTTCTTCGGAATCCACTTTAACGAAGCTGCCGCTCATGCTCGCGCCCCAGCGCACATCGTCAAAAATGAAAAACTCATTTTCTGGACCAAAATAAGCAACATCAGCAATACCGGTTGATTTCAGATAAGCTTCAGCGCGTTTTGCTAAAGAGCGAGGATCGCGCTCATAACCTTGCATGGTGGCTGGCTCGATAACGTCGCAACGCAAGTTTAAGGTGGTTTCTTCGGAGAAAGGATCAATCACCGCGCTGTCTGCTTCAGGCAGCAAAATCATGTCAGATTCATTGATGCCTTTCCAACCTGCGATGGATGAGCCATCAAACATTTTGCCGTCTTCAAATAAATCTTCGTCAATAGTACCTGCGGGGACGGTGACGTGTTGTTCTTTACCACGAGTATCGACAAAACGGAAATCGACAAATTTCACATCGTTTTCTTTAATCATTGCTAGCACGTTTTCGCCAGACATAGGTCTCTAACTCCTCTTAAAATAGTTAAAATTGATAACGGGTATTCATGTAAGCATTCACTTTCCGCCCAGAAAAACCTGACAGGTCTTGAAGACCTGTCAGGTTTAGTGGTGGGGGGGTGAACGGTTAGGTGTTCTGTAGAACCGGTTGCTATTGTAGCCTAATTATCCACTGCCTAGGCAAAAACCTGAGAGATTTTTGCCTAGTGAATAGTGACCAAAGCTCTCACTGATGGGGGTTGATGGCATTAAGTATGCCATTTTTTGTGCATTCTAACGTATTTATTTTTAAGAAATTTTCAAAAAATTGCTGAAATCACCTCAAAATAACGCCCCATAATAGAGCGTTTTTAAGAATAAATGCACTAAAACAATACCAGTTGTGCAAATGCTTCTTTAGGGTATCATTGCGGGCTGTTTTAATCGGGGGTTGAGGTGGGCGAGAACTGCATCTTAGCTGCATCCTCAGTCGCGCCACCCATAACACAGGAAAAGCACTTGATACAGGCTCACTTAACGCACATTCAACGCGCTTTAAGCCACGCTCACTTGCACGGCGAAGACATACAAATAAAAACTTGCAGCACCGACACCCGCAGCTTACGCGCTGGGGCTTTATATGTCGCTTTGCGCGGAGAACGCTTTGACGGACATGATTTTGTTGCACAAGCACAGGGCGCAGCAGCTTTATTGGTAGAAAAACCCGTAGAGAGTCATCTGCCCTACATCCAAGTGCCAGACACGCGCATGGCTTTGGGTGAACTGGCAACCTGGTGGCGTTCACAATGGCAACTACCCTTAGTGGCAGTCACTGGCAGCAACGGCAAAACCACTGTCAAAGAAATGCTGGCAAGCGTTTTTCGCCAAGTCGCGCAACAAGAAGATGCCGTGTTGGCGACCTTGGGTAATCTCAATAATGACATTGGCGTACCCCTGAGCCTGTTTCGTCTCGGCGCACAACACCGTTATGCGGTGATTGAAATGGGCGCGAATCACGTTGGCGAAATTGCCGGCTTAACCCGTATGGCACAGCCGCAGGTGGCACTGATCACCCAATGCGCCCCCGCGCATTTGCAAGGCTTTACTAGCATTGACCGCGTGGCACAGGCAAAAGGCGAAATTTTTCAAGGGCTGGATGCGCAAGGCACGGCGATCATTAATGACGATGATCAATACGCCGAATATTGGCGTTCCCTCAATCCACAATGCCACATTTTAAGCTTTGGCATACAAAACCGCGCCGATGTATTTGCCAAAAATCTGCATATAGACAGCCCGCATACCTGCTTTGAACTACACACCCCAGTCGGACACATTGACATCCAGCTCGGTTTATTAGGGCAGCACAATGTTATGAACGCGCTCAGTTGCGCCGCCTGCGCCCTCGCCTGCGGTTGTTCATTGACGGCAATTCAAGCAGGTTTGCAGGCAATGCAAGCCGTCAAAGGTCGTTTGCAGCGTTTCGCTGGCATCCGCAACAGCGTGTTAATCGACGACACCTATAATGCCAATCCCCGCTCGCTACAAGCCGCTTTGCAGGTGTTAGCGCAATGTCCCGCGCCGCGCTGCTTGGTGTTGGGCGACATGCTGGAACTCGGCGATCAAGCCGCGCATTATCATCAACAAGCGGGTGCGAATGCACAAAAAGCGGGCATTGAGTGTTTACTCACAACCGGCACATTAAGCCAAGCTGCGGCGCAAGCCTTTGGTGCGGGTGCGCAGCATTTTATCCAACAAGACGATTTGATAGCTTATTTGCAAGAACACCTGCCCGCACAAGCCTACGTGCTGGTCAAAGGCTCACGCGGTTTGCAGATGGAAAAAGTGGTACAGGCTTTAAGCAATAGATAAACACAATACACCGCTGGGAGTGGCTAAGCACCAGCTTAGCCTCGCCCCCAACGGCGGCTTGGGAGTGGCTAAGCTCCAGCTTAGCCGCCGCCAACGGCGGCTTGGGAGTGGCTAAGCTCCAGCTTAGCCTCGCCGCCAACGGCAGCGTTTTGGCTGACTGGGAGTGGCTAAGCTCCAGCTTAGCCTCGCCGCCAACGGCGGCGTTTTGGCTGACTTGGAAGTCAGCCACTCCCAGAAAGTCAGCCACTCCCAAGCCACCTAACCCCTCACCCCTAACTCCCTTGCAACTCACACTATGTTAAACATTTTCTACAGTATGTCGGGCGAAGGGCGCGGTCATGCCGTGCGCGTTATGACCGTCACCGAAGCCCTGCGCAAAAAAAAATATCAAATTCACTTATTTGCACCGGCTTGTGCTTATGACTTTCTAGCACCGCTGTACCAAGACACAGAAGTAAAAATCACGCGCATTCCTGAACTGCTATTTCAATACAATGCGCAAGGTAGAGTGGCTTATGGCTCCACCTTTTTTCATACGCTTAAGTATATAATCATGCGCCGCTGGCGTTTTCGCCATGTCGCGCAACTTTTTAGAGAAGAAAAACCCGATTTAGTGCTAGTTGATTTTGAACCCGGGCTGCCGCGTCTTGCCAACCAATTTGGCGTGCCTTGGGTCAGCTTGGACCACCAAAACTTCCTGCGCACATACGATTTATCCAGTCTGCCCAGCCACTTGCGCGGGCATCTTGGCTACATGCGCTTTATTGTCTCGCTGTACGGTGCGCGTCCGCGCCATCGTATTGTTTCTTCATTTTATTTTCCGCCTTTGCGTAGCGGTTTACAAAACGTCACCCAAATTGGACCCCTGTTTCGCGCTGCGGTGCGCGATGCGCAAACCACTGATGCAGGACATATCACCGTATATTTGCGGCGCGGCATTGTGCCAAATGTGCGCGAAGCCCTGCTGCAATCGGGACGCAAAGTAGAAATTTTCACCAGTCAGATGGAAACTTCACACGATAATTTAGTTTATTTTCCGATTACGCCCGACCGTTTTATCGACAGCTTGCGCCAATGTTCCATGCTACTGACGACGGCGGGTAATCAATTACTCGGCGAAGCTTTATTTCTCGGCAAACCGGTGTTGGTCATGCCCGAACCTAACAATGTTGAGCAAGAAATTAACGGGCATTTTCTCACGCAAGACGGTGGCGGATTGTCCATTCCCATGCGCCACTTAACGACAGAAATAGTGCAAGATTTTCTGGCTAATCGGGAACAATACTGGTTGACTGAAGCGCGAAGAAAGCGGCTAGATGGTTTGCAAAAAACTTTAGAGGTATTGGAAGCAGTGGAAAAATCCATCAACAGGTAGGCAGAGCTGGGAGTGGCTTAGATATGTAGGGCGGATTAAGCGAAGCGTATCCGCCATGCCTTAATATATGGCGGATACGGCGCAAAAAGACGCGCCTTAATCCGCCCTAGTGTGTCCTGAAGGAAAGCGCAAGCTTTCCATGCTGTATTAAAGATGAGAGAAGGTCTCTCGATTTCGGCAACCCGATGCTGGAATCAAACCACCCCGTGCGGCTATCGTCAAGAGCGATGGTCGTGAGCGACGTGGGAAAAGGCAGTGAAAAACTGTCAGGTGTGTATGACGGAGATGAACGATCGTTCCCCTTTGATCTATAGTGGACCCCAAAAACTAGACCAGCACCTAAGGAGAAATTTTGTAAAAATAAGGTCTAGCCATTAAAGCAATACCTTCGCCATCCAG
>CAZOSP010000146.1:0-7465 GCA_964582525.1 uncultured Thiomargarita sp.
ACGTAACTCCTTCGGGGTATAAAATGCACAAGTTATTAAATTCTCATTACTTAGCTTTATACAACTCAGCGCGTTTTAACACCGCTTCGCTTAAATTGGCTTCCTGTAATTTTGCCCGTGTCAGATTACAATGTAGCAAATTAGCACCGCTTAAATTCGCCTTAAACAACTTAGTACGCTTCAGTTTAGCACGTTTTAACGAAGCCCCCAGCAAGATAGCCCCGCTTAAATCAGCCCCGCGCAACTGCGCACCGTCTAAATTTGCCCCGCTCAAATTAGCGTTTTTCAAGTTTGTCGCTTCCAAACATGCGCCTTCCAAATTTGCCCCACGCAAATCCGCGCCCTGTAAATTCACCTCCACCAAACTCGCGTCGATTAAAATACTGTCCTGCAAATTTGCATCACGCAAATCCGCCTCTTCGAGATTAGCCCATTCCAAATTTGCCCCACGCAAATTAACCCCGCGCAACTGAGCGAGTTCCAAATTAGCCCCCTCCAAATACACCTCTTGCAAGTCCGCACCACGCAGATCAACCCCTTCGAGATAACAGCGAGGGCAACGACGGGTTTCTAATAATTGCTTGAGATTATTACGAATAATGTCAGAATCAATAGGCATTTTAAGCGTTCCTTACGAGCCATAAAAGGATAAAACTTGACACTGCTACAACGCATAGCGACAATCCCGTCCTAGCAGCTACACAATCACACGCCTATCAATAGGCTGGTTTTCACCTTGTAAAAAAAGGCATACAGATGGAAATTATACATAAGACTGTAACCATCCCTGAATCTCACACCATTTCTATCACATTACCCAAAAACATCATGCCCGGTGAAGTCGAAATGGTCATGATCCTTGATGCGAGAATTCAATCCGAACCTCACGACGACAACACGACATCTTCCGCGCTGTCCAACAGCGAAAGCCTCAAACAAGCCGCCTTGTCCAAGTTGGCTGATCTGCTCAACGATAGCAAAAACATCCAGGGCGAGAAAGCCGAAACACTGGAGGTAGATGCTGAGCAAAATCTGCGTTAGCGATCCCTAAGTCATGGCTAAGATTCTCGGCATCGGCATTGCCACGCTCGATATTATCAACAGCGTTGACGGCTATCCACCTGAAAATGCTGAAGTTCGCGCCACCGCGCAGCGCATCTGTTGCGGTGGCAACGCAGCCAACAGCCTCAGCGTGCTGAGTTCCGCGCATCAATGCAGTTGGGCGGGAGTAGCGGTAGATGAAGCCGATGGGCGGTTTGTACTCGGTGTTTTACAAGCCGCCCATATCAACACGCGCCACTGCCGTGTATTAGCACAAGGCAAAATGCCCACTTCCTACATCAGCCTCAACCAGCGCAACGGCTCGCGCACCATTATTCATCACCGCGATCTCCCAGAATTTAGCTTTGCCGACTTTCAAGCCATTGATTTAAGCGCGTTTGACTGGCTCCACTTTGAAGGGCGCAACGTGCCAGAAACCACAAAAATGCTGCATCACGCCAAACAAACCCAGCCTCACTTGCCGGTGTCTGTAGAAATCGAAAAACCGCGTAACGCCATCGAAAGCCTCTACACACTGCCCGACGTGCTGCTGTTTTCGCGTCATTTTGCGCAGCAGCAGGGTTATAGCAAAGCGACACCCTTTTTACAACACTTATGCCGCCAAGTCCCGCACGCCGCGCTATACTGCGCTTGGGGTGAAGACGGCGCGTATGCTATAAGCAGCGCGCAAGCCGCCGTACTTCACGCGCCCAGCTACCCGCCCGCCGCCGTTATCGACACGCTAGGCGCGGGCGACACCTTCAACGCCGCCGTCATTCATGGACATTTACAACAGCGAGCAGCGCGTGAAATCCTCCACCAAGCCTGCCGCTTGGCAGGCAAAAAGTGCGGGCAATTAGGCTTACAAAACCTACAGCTTCAAGCCTAAAAACCTGCAAGAATTTCACGCCGGCGGTACGACTTCGCTACTTTAACGGCGTAAAATCACTGTCTCAATCACCAATAACAGCACCGATATGACGTTAGCAAGCAAAGCACCGCCGGATAAAGAAACAATGCTTGCCATCACTTCGCCGCTCATAGGTTCGCCTTGAATAAACACCACAAATCCCCACACGCTGGCGGCTGCGAGTAGCTGCAAATCAGCGACGAGACTGGTGGACAACAGCACCGCACCGACTTGCGAGCGGTCGCCGAATTTCAATACGGTTGCAATTAAATTAACAATAATCGCCGCGATCAGTTCGTAGCCATGATGATGGGCAGGATTATCGATGTCACCAATGAAAAATCCAAAATTCAAGGTCAATGCCATGACCAAAAAAAATCCAAAAATCACTTTTTCCAAATTCATCTGCTTTTAGTCTCCTGTCATATACTGCACCCTGCCTGAAACCTGCGCTCAGACCAACGGGGCGTATTCTATTAAAGTCTAGGGATACGCCCTAGTAAAATCGATGTTTTCTGTACAGGTTACTTTCACAGCAAATAAAATCAATAGGTTAATATTACCCTTTGCAACTTCTCAAGACCCCATAGCAAGCAACCGATTTCGCATGAGTTCGGCTAATGGCGAAATTTCTCCGCCACCCTGTTCTTTGGCAAGTCGCTTCGCGTGCCGCCGCTGATTTTGCGCTTTTTAACGTATGGGCGAAAATTTTTGATAGGATGCCTGCGAGTGCAGCATCCGCGAGTCATCTTTGTCCACTCACCAGGCGCCACTGCCCACTCATTAAACGAGGTATAACCCAAGGTTATCAAAGGTTTCCTAATGAAAGACTTATTTTTTCCCGCTTCGCTGACTGCCAAAACCGCCTTCGACTTATCGCTCAACAATTTGCGCTGGATGTTGTCTGCGCTGGCTTTGGCAGTATTGCCGCATGTATTACACATGCCCATCTGGGTAACACTGTTTTTTGCCCTGTTGCTGGCCTGGCGTTATGCCAGTGCCTACTATCAGTGGCAACTGCCTAACCAATGGCTGCGCTTGGGTTTGGCGGTGATTTTGTTGATTGGCGTGGTGCTGAGCTATCGCAGCTTGACCATTGGACGCGATGCGGGCGTGGCTTTGTTGGTCGGCTTGTTGGGCTTGAAATTGTTGGAAATGCGCAGCTTGCGCGATGCCATGCTACTGACTTTTCTCAGTTATTTCCTGATTATGACCAACTTTTTTTATTCTCAAGCCATGCTCACCGCTGTGTATTTAATGCTTGTCATGCTGGTCAGCACCGGCGCTTTGATTGCCTTAAGTGATTTAAACCATGCCCTTGATTTTCATAAACGCGCACGTTTATCCGCACAAATTTTGTTGCAATCCGTGCCATTGGCGATTGTTTTATTTTTGCTGTTTCCGCGTGTGCCAGGTCCCCTGTGGGGGCTGCCGGAAGACGCTTATGGCGATGCGCAAAGCGGTTTTAGCGATACCATGCAGCCCGGCAGCATTAGCAATCTGAGCTTATCCGATGAAGTCGCGTTTCGGGTAGAATTTTTTTCTGACATTCCTCAAGCTAAAAATCGCTACTGGCGCGGTGTGGTGCTGTGGCATACCGATGGCAAAACCTGGAAGCCAGGGCTGGATGCGCCTTTAGCTGATAATACCCTACAAGAGCCGCAGCAAGCGGTGGATTACGCGATTACCTTAGAGCCGCATAGCAAAACGTGGCTATTCGCCTTAGATGTGCCAGCCGCTGCACCCAGCGATGTAGCCAGTTATTTAGCCCCGCAACTACTCAATGGGCATCAAATCAAAACCGCTCACAAAGTCAGTCAACGCCTCAAATACCATCTGCGTTCCTATACCGATTATCGGATTGCTGCGCAACGTGACACGGCACTTGAGCAGCAGATGCGCCACGCGCTGCGCCTACCCGCCAACCAGCATCCACGCGCCAAAGCCTTGGCGTTAGAGTGGCAAAACGACAATCCACAGCCGCAAGCTATTGTTCAGCAGGCTTTAGACTATTTTAATCGAGAAGCCTTTTTCTATACGCTCGCGCCGCCGCCCTTACTGAATGATCCGATTGACGAGTTTTTGTTTGACAGCCGGCGCGGTTTTTGTGAACACTACGCGGCTACTTTTGTCACCCTCATGCGTGCCGCCAGCGTGCCAGCGCGTGTGGTGGTCGGCTATCAAGGCGGCGGCATGAATCCACTGGGGAATTTTATGACCGTGCGCCAGCGTGACGCTCATGCCTGGGCGGAAGTCTGGTTGCAAGATCAAGGCTGGGTGCGCGTCGATCCCACTGCGGCAGTCGCCCCTGAGCGCGTGCAACAAGGCTTAAACGGCATGATGCCCGAACTAAATAATCCGCTGGGTTTTCAGCTTGAGCAAAGCTCGCTGGTGATGCGTAGCTGGCGTTATTTGCGCAACAGTTTGGATGTGATGAACAATAGCTGGAATCAATGGGTACTGAGTTATGGGCAAGCTCAACAGTATCATTTATTGCAATGGCTAGGCTTAGAGCGTTTCGGCTATCAAGCATTAGTGTTTGCTTTATTACTAATGATTGGCATTATTTTATTGTTTGTGGGATTATGGCTATTTTCTGTGCGCCGTTTGCAGCAAACCGATAGCTTGCAAGCGGCGTACTTGCGTTTTTGTCGGCGTTTAGCCAAACTCGGCGTTGAACGTAAAGCGTATGAAGGACCACAAGCCTTCGCGCAACGCGCCAGCCTCGCACTACCACAACAGGCTGCACAAATTCGCCAAATTAGCCAGTTCTATGTGCAGTGGCGCTATCGGCAGCGTGCCGAAAAAGCACAACAGCAACACTTTAAGCAACTGGTCAAGCGTTTTAAGATTTAATTGATTTGACTTTTGAGGAGACTAATTCTATGTCCGTAAAACACCCTATTATTTCAATTACAGGTTCTTCTGGTGCAGGTACAACGACTGTCAAGAAAGCCTTTGAAGAAATTTTCCGCCGCTTAGGTATTGTCCCTGCCGTGATTGAAGGTGACAGCTTTCACCGCTACAACCGCATGGAAATGAAAGAAGCGGTTAAAGTCGCCGAAGCTGAAGGGCGCGACCTCAGCCATTTTGGTCCCGAAGCCAACTTGTTCAAAGAACTAGAAAATTTGTTCGTAGAATACGGCAATACTGGCGCGGGTAAACGCCGCTATTATCTGCATAACGAAGAAGAAGCTGAACCCTATGGACAGGACCCCGGTACTTTTACCAGTTGGGCAGACTTACCCGAAAACACCGATTTGATGTTTTATGAAGGCTTACACGGCGGCGTGATTGATAAAGAAGCGGGCGTTGATGTCTCCAGCAAAGTAGATTTATTAATTGGTGTAGTACCTAATGTTAATCTTGAATGGATTCAAAAAATTCAGCGCGATGTAGGCGAACGCGGCTATTCAGAAGAAGCAGTGGTTCACACCATTTTGCGCCGTATGCCCGACTATGTGAATTACATTACGCCGCAATTTACCAACACCCATATCAACTTCCAACGTGTGCCTTTGGTAGATACCTCCAACCCCTTTATTGCGCGTGATATTCCCAGCGCTGATGAAAGCATGGTGGTGATTCGTTTTAACCGTTATCGTGATCAAGATTATCCTTACTTGCTGTCTATGATTCATGATTCTTTCATGGCGCGTCCCAACACCCTAGTCGTCCCCGGTGGCAAAATGGGTTTTGCCATGCAAATTATTTTGCGCCCCATCATCACTAAAATGATGGAAGAACGCCGCAAAGCCTTGATGGGTTAAGCTGAAAAAACACCGCGGCCCGCGGTGTTTTTTTTGCTTTAAGAATGCGAAAATTTAATCATCTGCAAAATCCTCACCCGCTGAAATCTTTTAATGCGTTTAAAACATGGCAAACTGATTACTCGCTTATTATACTGTGAGCCTCGATTTTTCGCCCATGATGATTTTTTTCACAAATTTTTCATAAAGGCATTAGCTATGCACAAACCAACAAAGAATATATTTTTCACCAGTGGCTTCAGCTTAGTACTACTGCTGCCGATGTTTTGGAGTTCTGCGGCTTGGAGTTTAGACGCATACACCGAGCGCAACGTCCGTCTAGCCGCCCTACAGTGCGAACACGCGCTGGCAGTCAAGCCACCTAAAACCGCACTGGCGTTGCGCGTTTTACAGCGTTATTTCAAAAAATATGCACTCTATCGAGATGCTGCAACAGCACGCGATCCCAGCGTGTGGGCATCAGATGAGCAGCATCCCAGCGGCAAACGCTTTATGGATAAAGCCTACAGCGACATTTTAAGCCACTGCGAAAAGACCTTGCCGAAAAAAATTGAGCAGGCAGAACAAGCCCTCTTGCAATATCAAGCAAAACAAGAAGCGGCAGCCCAGCAAAAAGCCCTAGCCCAACAAAAAGCCCAACAGCAAGCCATGCAGCAAGTTCAAATCGCCATTGAAAACTATTGCCAAACCTATTTACGCACAGCCCCGCCCGACACCTTAAACGCAGCCACAGAACAACAACTCAACCAAGACTATGCCGCCTATACCCATGCCCGCAAAGCAGCATTAGCATTGTCTTTAGACATTCAACAAGCGGAATTTAAGAGCCTCGTCAAAGGTGCGCAGGCGCAACAATTATTAGCCAAAAAACAAACAGTACGCGCATGGTTTGAATACTGTGAAATTGTGTTTGCCGATCATTTAAGCAAAACAGTAGAAGCAGAAGGACCGCCCGCGCCAGACAGCGCACTTATTGCAGATACCGCAACCATTGATGCTGAAGTTCTCGCCGAAGCCGAAGCACCTAAAGCAACAGCAACCGACAAAGAAAGTACCAGTATCGCGTTGCTAGAAGAACCCAGCACACCTGTAGAAGAACAAGACAAGCCAATAGAAGACGCGACGGAAAGCATAGAAACCGCCCACCCCATTGCAGAAGAAACACCCGATAGCGCGAGTCATACAGACGAGACAATAGCCGATGAAAGCATTGACACTGCCGCTGCTGAGGAAGAGGTTCTCGAAGAAGATACGCCGGAAGCAGCGATTGAAGAAGAACCTGAAGTAGATGAAATGGATGAAGCTGAAGCCGTCGAAGATGAAGCGGTCAATGCAGTCGAGGATGAATATTCCGCTATCTTAGCAAAAGCTAAAACAGATCGCGCCAAAATCCTTAAAAAAGAACGGCGTGTGCCAGAATATTTAGATGAAGACCAAGAAGATGCGTTGGCTTCCAAAGAATGGTTCTATGAAGACTATGATAAAAACGACAACCCATCTGCCTGTCGTATCTATGTATTCAGCGGACATAAACTCAAAGAACAAGAAAGCTTCAAAGGTTCTTGTTTTGAAGAGTAATTATACTCATACCTGCTAGAAACCTAACCATTCGCACCCCGCGCTAAACCTGACAGCTCCTCAAGACTTGTCAGGTTTTTTATTGGGGGAGTGTGAACGCTGACCCAGAAACTGGCCTGGTGAAAATTCATATTTTTGAGTCGATTGATATGATCCGGGTTTTGTT
>CAZOSP010000147.1:0-7367 GCA_964582525.1 uncultured Thiomargarita sp.
ATGGGTGACATGGGTGACATGGGTGACATGGGTGACATGGGTGACATGGGTGACACGGGTGACACGGGTGACATGGGTGACATGGGTGACACGGGTGACACGGGTGACACGGGTGACACGGGTGACACGGGTGACACGGGCGACACGGGCGACACGGGCGACACGGGCGACACGGGCGACAGCAGTCAACAAGAAATCACCGTTGCGGGCAGAACCTATATTGTTAATGACAACGGCACAGCACTCGATACAGCAACCGGATTAATGTGGATGCGTTGCTTGGTCGGGCAAACGTGGGATGGCAAAACTTGCATCGGTGAGGCAAAAACATTTACTTGGGAGGCGGCGAAACAACAAACTGCGGATTTTGCCGGCTATCGTGATTGGCGGCTTCCCAGCCTTGAGGAGTTACGCACCTTGATCTATTGCAGCAGCGGCAAGCCCGCGTATTTTAATCCCGATGCGATAGAGGGTTTTCATGGTTGCGAAGGTGATTATCAACGCCCAACCATTGTGCAAGTAGTTTTTCCGAATTCGCCTGCTTATTTTGTCTGGTCGGGTTCGCCCAATGCCGGCAATTCTTACTACGCGTGGGGCGTGTATTTCGGTTATGGTAACGACGGCGGCGACAATCGTGACTACTACTACCACGTCCGGCTGGTGCGCGGCGGACAGTGACCTTTGCTTTTTGCCTTCGCAAAGCGACAACGCGCCTCGTTGTCAAGCAATGACTGGGCGTGCTACTCTCCCAAGCCTGCACCTAAGCATTCACGCTCCCCCTTAAAAACGGGAGAGTCAAAAATTCCAACCCTTGTATCTACAGGGCTAGAAACCTGGTTCCCATTTCAGGCGACCGTATATAACTGGAGTTGATGTGCGTGATGTCAGTTTTGTTCTGTGAGTGCCGAGAACACTGAATTTGAGCAAGCGGCTGGTGAGACAGCCTGGGTATGAAGGAGAGGGATGAAAGGGCTAAAACCTAGCGCGCCGCTTTGTAAAGCGGCGCGTTAATTTACAAAAACAATCACTTAGGCAGACGCTGTTTCAGCTTCTTTGCTCTCTTCAGCGGTTTCTTTTTTGAACAAACTCACTAAGGTCAACAATATTGCCGCACCCGCGATAGCCATAATTAACAATGCGATAGGACCGGTAAATGAGATGCCTAACAGCGGGAATAAAAAGCCGCCTAAAATCGCGCCAAGAACCCCTACAACTAAATTCATGGCTAAACCTAAGCTGCTGGATTTGAGGATTAAACCGGCTAAATAGCCGGCTAAAGCACCCACCAACAAAAACAGAATCAGATGTAACATATTGCAATCTCCATATAGGTAAAGTGGTAGTAAAAAACCCCCACAGTTTAAATAACTTTTGCTCAACAAGCAAAATTTATCTTACTTATTTTGTGTCTGTTGGGCTTTCAGTTTGCGTAAAGTGGCGAGATTGTTTTGTGTGACTTGGCTGTCGGGATCGATTTTTAGCACTTCTAAATACAAAGCTTCCGCTTCGTCAAAGCGTTGCGTGCTGCCTAACAGACTGGCAAGATTAGCACGCGCAACAATGCTGTTAGGATGCACTTCAATGGCTTGGCGCAGTGATCTTTCGCCTTCTGCTACGCGCCCCATTTCAAAATAAATATTCCCCTGATTAATCAAAAACTTGGATTTCAACAGCGGATTCATCGGATAATCTAAAACCTGTTGGGTTAGGTGCAAAGCCTGTTCATAACGCTTTAATAACTTTAAGCCGACAATCAGGTTGATCACGTCAATAGTATTGACGCTGTTTTTGCCGGACGCTTTTTGTAACTGCATGGATTTTTGCAGTGCAACAATGCCTTCTTGCGGACGATTGGCTTGCAAATAATGTTTGCCTAAAATCGACCAGCCACGCGGATTATTTGCTGCGAGTTGGACATTATTGCTCCATAAAACAATCGGATCACGCCACACTTGATTGCGCTGCCAAGTGGCATACGCCAAGCTGCTGAAAACGATCAAAAGCAATAACACCAGCACCTGACGATGCAGCCATAAGGGTAAAACGAACACAATAAACCAGGCACTGAGCAGCGACAAGCCAACATCGGGCAAATAAGTACGATGCTCAAAAATCACATCGCGGATAGGAATGACGCTGGATTCAACACTGTGCGCCAGATAATAAAATAACAGGGCGAAGGCGGCTAACGGATAACGCCGCGCAAAAAATAGCGCGATTCCCAGCACCAGCAGATGCGCCAATAAGGCAGCAAGAACGCTTACATTAGCAAAGCCGGTCAAGGGCAGCAGATCATAATCAACGTGCAAACCAATAGGCAGGAAAAACAAACGGATATAAGTCCAAATCACCGGCATTTGGGTGGCGAGATAATCGCTACGCGAAATGGTTGTCGTTTCTCGCGTCATTGCCTGCATGTTTTGCAAAGAAAAGGGATGGTATTGAAAGCCATACGCCAGCAGCAGCCAAAACAAAAACAAACCGAGCAGCACGCCGCCGGCGAGCAGCATCAGGCGTTTGCGATCTTGGCTAAAAAACAGGGCTTCGAGCAGTAACAATGCCATAGGCAAGGTGGCGGCGTTTTGTTTGGTCAATAAAGCCAGCAGTGCGAATAAAACGCATACGCCTATCCACAAGCCACGTATTTTCGCGCTTTGCGCCAAACGTGCCTGTACGAACGCCGCCATTGCTGCGACATAAAACAAGGCTGCCATTGCTGCCAAGCGTTGCACGATATAGGTAACCGCTTGAATATGCAGCGGATGCAGTACGAATAACAAGGCAGCCACCAGCGGCAGCCAGAGCAGCAAGGACTGTTGTTTGATGCTGTCGCGCACATGCGGGGCGTTCAACAAGCCGCGCAGCAAGGCGTAAATCGCCATACCCATCAGGCAATGCAGCAGGATGTTGACTATGTGAAAGCCACTGGTATCAAACTGATGTAAATGATAATTCAGGGCAAAACTTAAATAACCGACAATCCGCGCCGGTGCGTATTCCCACAAAGGCACCACGCCTTGCCAGTTGTAAATCAAGGGATTTTCTTGGATGGAAGAAAAATCATCCATGTAAAAAGGGGCATCTAAAGTGTGCCAGTACACTCCCCAGACTGCGGCGAAAATGACCACTAGATGCCATAGCCATAAACGGGAAAAATTCAATGTTTGCATAGAGATAGTGTTTTAGTAAAGAGAATGGATATTCCCACGCTGGGCGCGGGAACGCGCTAATGCACTCCGGCAATGTAGCCCACTTCAGGCATAGGTGCAAATTTCTGTATTTAAGCGGATGCCCTTCAATCTGTCGGGTTTCGGCACGGGATTCGAAGGCTTACAATGCAATAGACTGCATAAGCTGAGTTATCAAGTGTTTTGTGACAGTGTTATGATGTGCAGTTAATCCTAATTGATACAACGGAGTTTTATATGCCGCATTACACCACAGAAAACATCAAAAACATTGCTTTAGTTGGGCAAAACAATGTCGGTAAAACGACTTTAACCGAGCGCGTGCTGTTGAGCGCGGGCAGCATCAAAACTGAAGGCAGCGTTGAAAAAGGCAATACAGTCAGCGATTTCCTGTCCTTAGAAAAAGATCACGGGCATTCACTCGCGGCTGCCATTGCCAGCTTCGATCACGACGGCAAACATATCAATATCATTGATACGCCCGGCATGGCAGATTTTATCGGGCAGGCGATGAGCGTCTTTCCCGCCGTAGAAACCGTTGGCGTGGTGTTAGACGCCGCCGCTGGCATTGAAATGGTCAGCCATCGTTTGTTGGATTATGCCACTGAGCGCAAGCTGTGCCGCCTCATTATTATCAACAAAATTGACCAAGCAGAATTGGACTTAGAAGGGCTGTTAGAACAACTTAAAGAACATTTTGGGGCTGAATGCCTGCCCTTGAATCTACCTGCCGATAATGGCAAGCGCGTAGTCGATTGCTTTTTCAATCCGGACGGCGAGGCAGATTTTTTCTCTGTACATGAGGCTCATACGCAAATCATTGATCAAGTTGTAGAAGTGGATGAAGACTTAATGAACCTGTACTTAGAACAAGGGCAGGAGCTAAAACCCGAACAACTGCATGATCCCTTTGAAAAAGCCCTGCGCGAAGGACATTTAATTCCGATCTGTTTTGTCTCCAGCAAAAGCGGCGCGGGCATTCCCGAACTGATGGATATTTTCGCCCGTCTGCTACCCAATCCCTTAGAAGGCAATCCGCGTCCTTTCTTGCGTGGCGAAGGTAAAGCTGCCACACCCTTTTTTGCCAATGCCAACCCAGATGAGCATGTGATTGCGCATGTTTTCAAAGTCACTGCCGATGCCTTTTTGGGCAAACTCGGCTTATTCCGCATTCATCAAGGCACGCTTACCAAAGACAGCCAATTATTTATCGGCGACGGGCGTAAACCGTTCAAAGTCAATCACTTATTTAAGCTACAAGGCAAGGAACAGGTGGAAATGTCACGCGGCATTCCGGGTGACATCTGCGCCGTAGCAAAAATCGAAGAGCTGCATTTTGACGCAGTGCTGCACGATTCCCACGATGACGATTATTTACATCTCAAACCACTGGCATTTCCGCGTCCCATGTACGGCTTGGCGGTTACGCCTAAACGTCAAGGCGATGAGCAAAAAATCAGTCACGCTTTGCACAAATTGGTTGATGAAGACCCCTGTTTGCAACTCGACTATCACGCTACTTTGAACGAAACCGTGTTGCGTGGCTTGGGCGAGTTACATTTGCGCATCGCCCTAGAGAAAATGGCGCAGATGTTTAATGTCGAAGTCGAAACTCAGCCGCCCAAAATCCCCTACCGCGAAACGGTCAGCCAAACGGCTGAAGGACATCATCGCCACAAAAAACAATCCGGCGGTGCCGGACAATTTGGCGAAGTATCCCTCAAAGTTGAACCGCTGGCACGCGGTGCGGGATTTGAATTTGTTGATGCCATCACTGGCGGGGTCATTCCCGGACAATTTCTGCCAGCAGTAGAAAAAGGCGTGCGCCAAGCCCTAGAGCAAGGCGCGATCGCCGGTTATCCCATTGAAGATGTCAAAGTCACTGTATTTGATGGTAAATATCATCCGGTGGATTCCAAAGAAGTCGCTTTTGTCGCAGCCGGCAAAAAAGCCTTTTTAGATGCCGTGAACAAAGCCAAGCCGCTCATCTTAGAACCCATTGTGCAAGCCGAAATTAGCGTGCCGGAACATGCTATGGGCAACATCACCGGCGACTTAAGCAGCAAGCGCGGGCGCATCATGGGCAACGACATGCAGGGACAGATGGTGATCATCAAAGCCGAAGTGCCGTTAGCAGAATTGAGCAATTATCCCACTGAACTCAAATCCGCCAGCGGCGGACACGGCTTTTTTACCATAGAATTTAGCCATTACGAAGCCGTGCCTGCCACTCTACAGCAGCAGATTGTGGCAGCCTATAAACCCACAGAAGAGATTGATTAACTCACCTTACGCGGTAGACGTAAGGTGAGCTAGCAGGTTTGAGTTCGCTAAAGCTCCTTTTTCAGCAGGAAACCAAAATGCCTAAATTCTTCAACACCGCCGGACCCTGCCGTGCGGAAATTCACTACGTGGTAGACTCCCTGCCGCGCCTCAGCGGGGTGCGCGAACTAATTGATGGGCAACACTATTTCGTCATCCACGCCCCGCGCCAAACCGGCAAAACGACCTATTTATACGCGCTGATGCACCAACTCAACGGCGAGGGTCAGTACACTGCGTTGCAGGTCAATATTCAAGCCGCAGGCAGCGGACGCGACCCAGAACATGCGATGCACCTCATCGCACAAGCACTCCGAGGGCAAGCCGAAGAATATTTACCCGCCATTGAATATCCACCCGCGTTATCGCAAAGCAGTCAAAATTTTACCTTGCAAAGACACCTGCAACAGTGGAGTCGGCAAAATCCCAAGCCCATCGTGCTGCTGATTGACGAAGCCGATTCGCTGGCGGATGAGCTGTTTCTCGCCATGCTGCGCCAACTGCGCGCCGGCTTTGAAGCGCGTCCGCGAGGCTTTCCGCAAAGCGTCGCGCTGGTGGGTTTACGCGATGTGCGCGATTACAAGATTCAGATTCGCCCTGAATCCATCAGTTTAGGCACCAGTTCGCCGTTTAATGTCAAGACTAAATCCTTGTTTATGCAGGGCTTTAGCGAACCAGAAGCGAATGCTTTACTCGATTTGCACACTCAGGAAACAGGGCAGGTATTGACTAAGGAAGTACGCGCTGAAATCTGGCGTTTAACCCAAGGACAGCCCTGGCTGACCAATGCCCTGTCCAATCAAATTGTTGCCGAAGTGTTAAAAAACGACTTCAGCCGTGAAATCACCCTCGCCCACGTCACTCAAGCCCGGGAAGAACTCATTCAACGCCGCGACACCCATCTTGACAGCCTGCTGGACAAACTCCGCGAGCCGCGTGTGAAATATATCATCGAGTCGATTATCAACGGTTCTTCGCCGGATTTTGACCGCCTGAACGATGATATTGCCTATCTCTCGGACTTGGGTTTGATTGCACCTAAGCCGCCGGTACGTTTCGCCAATCCGATTTATCAAGAAATCATCCCGCGTGTTTTAAGCTACGGCTTTCAAATCAGCCTCCCCCAGGATTACGTGCAACCCCAGTGGTATATCAAAGACGGCAAGCTGGATATGGATGCCCTGCTGGCGGCGTTTAGCAAGTTTTACCGCCGCCATTCCGAAGCCTGGCTGGGTAAATACGATTTCCGCGAAGTGGGGCGGCAGTTGTTACTGATGGCGTTTTTGCAGCGTATCATCAATGCCGGCGGCAATATCGAGCGAGAAATGGCAGTGGGCAATGGGCGTTGCGATTTGCTGGTGGAATATGGCGGCGAGCAGCATGTGCTGGAATTGAAGCTGTATTACGACGAGTTCAGCCGCGAGGACGGAATTGAACAAATCGTGCGCTATTTATCGCGTTTAGGGCTAAACAAAGGTTATTTTATTTTATTCGAGACCCGTGCGGGCATTTCTTGGGAGCAGCGCTTGTACCGCGAGGACCTGGAAATCGATGGCAAGCAGATCATTTTGTTGGGTTTGTAGCGGAAGAGCTAATCTCCAGATTAGCGCAAACGGCGCAGCCGTTTTGCGCCGGCGGTGCTTGGGAGAGCTAATCTCCAGATTAGCTCAAACGGCGCAGCCGTTTCACGCCACTACAGCGGCGGTGCTTGGGAGAGCTAATCTCCAGATTAGCTCAAACGGCGTAGCCGTTTCACGCCGCCTGCGGCGGCGGTGCTAAGTCTTACGATTAGCACTCCCAGGACTAAGGGACTCACCAGCAAATAACTTACCCGATTTACGGTACAATGAGCCAACA
>CAZOSP010000148.1:0-7281 GCA_964582525.1 uncultured Thiomargarita sp.
GCCATGGGAGTGGCTAAGCTCCAGCTTAGCCAAATCGCCGCAGGCGATTGAAGCGGCTTTGCCGCTTGGCTGACTTGGAAGTCAGCCACTCCCAGTCAGCCACTCCCAGTCAGCCACTCCCAGTCAGCCACTCCCATTTCAGCAGACAGCAGCGTAACCGAGACAACAACATGAGCAACTACAAAATTATTTTTACCGGACCTTCAGGGGCGGGCAAAACCACCGCGATTGCCGCAGTCAGCGACATCCCGCCGGTCAAAACCGACGAAATGTCCAAAGAAACTTTGGGCTATATCGGCAAAACCGGCATCACCGTGGCACTCGATTACGGCATGATGCGCCTCAGCAGCGACGATAAAGTTCATTTATTCGGCACACCTGGACAGGAACGCTTTGATTTCATGTGGGAAATTCTCGTACAAGGCGGTCTAGGATTGGTTTTGTTGATTGACAACACCAGCAAAGACCCGTTCGCCGACATGCAGTTTTTCTTAAACGCCTTCAAATCTTTTATTGACAAAACCCGTGTTGCCATTGGGATTACCCGTATGGACCTAAAACCCAAACCTAGCATTGAAGATTACTACCAAGAAATTCAAAAGACCGCTTTGCGTCCCCCCATATTTGAAATTGACGGACGTTCTAAAGTCGATATTTCCCTCTTATTGCAAGCATTGATGTACTCGCTCGACCCCGGTATGGATGCTTAACATATCGACTCATACCCGCCAGAAACTGCATTTTTTGCTGTATCATCATCAATAAGGAAAACCCATGTCACCTGAACCCCATGAAAAAACTACGCATTTTGGCTTCCAACAAGTGCCACAGCAAGACAAACAAAACTTAGTCCGCAATGTCTTTGATTCCGTCGCAGACAACTATGATTTAATGAATGATTTAATGTCACTAGGCGTTCATCGTCTGTGGAAACACTTTGTCATTCAACAAGCGAATGTCAAACCCGCTTGGCGGGTGCTTGATGTAGCGGGCGGCACCGGCGACCTAGCCGCCGCCTTTGCACAGCGCGTCGGCGATACAGGACAAGTGGTACTCGCCGACATTAATGCCAACATGCTCACCGTAGGACGCGACCGCTTACTCGATAAAGGCTTAATCAATCGCCTTCAATTTGCCCAAGTCAACGCCGAATGCCTGCCATTTGCGCACAACAGCTTTAACCTGATTACCATCGCTTTTGGCTTGCGCAACGTCACCGACAAGCAAGCCGCGCTAGAATCCATGCTAAGCTGTCTCAAACCTGGCGGACGCTTAATGATTTTAGAATTTTCCGCCGTCAAGCTGCCGATTCTACGACAAATTTATGATCTCTACTCTTTCCAAGTGCTACCGCGCTTAGGCGAATGGGTGGCAAAAGACGCAGAAAGCTATCGTTACCTCGCCGAATCCATCCGTATGCACCCCAATCAAATGAGCCTGCAAGGCATGATGGAACAAGCCGGTTTTGCACACTGCACCTATCACAACTTAAGCGGCGGCATCGTCGCAGTTCACAGCGGATACAAATGCTAATGTCAGTCTTATTCATCGGACTGCTGGATGCAGCATTACATCAAGCCCTGCGCCTCTCGCCCTTGAGCCAAGCAGAAATCCACAATTACGACGGCAAATGTCTTGGCGTAGAAATACAAAATCTTAATATTTTTATGTACTTACATTTTTCACAGGGCAGCATCAGCCTGTTAGCCCAGCCACGCGGTCAAGTCAATGCAATGATTCACGGCGCACCCTTCACCCTCTCGCGCATGATGCTAGAACGCAATCATCAACCTATCAGCAGCGGCGAAGTCAAGATTGACGGCGACATGCATCTGGCGCAAGAGGTTGCCGACACCTTTGCGCGTTTTGAAATCGACTGGGAAGAATGGCTGGCACACAACATCGGCGATGTCGCGGCGCACTGGCTGGGCAATCAACACCGCGCAGCCAGTGCTTGGCGACAACAAAGCCTAAACACCTGTCAACTCAATCTTGCCGAATACTTACAAGAAGAAGCGCGCCTGTTACCCGCCCCCTTAGAACTGCAAGCCTTTTATGAAGATGTCGATGAATTGCGTGCTGATATAGAACGCCTAGCCCAAAGGATGCAGAGAATAGCGGACCGAAACAGTCAAAGATAATTGATGAAAATGTTGATAAAAGCAATGAGTGTTTTAGAAGCCTTGAAACAAGAAATTGAATCAGGGCATTGATCAATGTCTGTTGTGAAGATTTTAATCCTCACCACTAACTTGAGGAGTCGATAATGAGAAATCCCGCTGAAAAACTCGCTACTTATGAAGATTTGTGGGATTTACCCGCAAACATTCAGGGGCAAATTCTTAATGGTCAACTGATTGCCTTACCGCGTCCCGCACCTAAACACGCGCTGGCAGCTTCTTACTTAGGTGATGAAATCACCAGTCCTTTTGCGAAAGGCAAAGGCGGACCCGGTGGTTGGATTATTCTCGGTGAACCTGAACTGCATTTGTGCGGTGATGTGGTCATCCCTGATTTAGCCGGCTGGAAAAAAGCGCGTATGCCGCAACTGCCTAATACCGCTTATTTTGAACTCGCGCCTGATTGGGTATGTGAAGTTCTCTCGCCTTCTACAGGACGTTTAGACCGCAAAGATAAAATGCCCTGGTATGCACACATTGGCGTGGATTATTTATGGCTGATTGATCCCGATAATCAAACCTTAGAAGCCTATCAGCGCCAAGAAAAACAATGGCTGTGGCTCAATACAAATGCGGCAGATGATCAAGTCAGTGTTGCACCCTTTGACGCTATTAGTTTTGACTTGTCGATACTATGGAATACTTAACTCACGTTACGATTGACAAAGCAGGTTGTGTTTTTGCAGCTTAGTGCGCACTGATATTCTAATATACATTCAATATCAATGTGTTATGCGATTTTGACTGGGAATGGCTGATGATGTGGTTGGCTAGTTGATTGAGAATTTTTGTATCTTCTTATATACGACGTACTATAGCTATATACCGTACAAGCTCATTAAATGTGAAACAGCCGTTTTCAGTTCATCGAAACTATTAACAAACACAATATTTTGGCAATCTGCCAGCATCAGTTGTAATTCCGAGCGCACTTGCCGCCCGGCGTTAACGTAAGCCAACAAATGAGAATGTATAGAATCGCCAACCTGATGTTTTAATTCAATATTACTAGATAACTCGTCACGCCCGCCGAGTCCAATCGGCTCAAAAGTTTGTCCACGATTAAACCACGCAATGCTGGTGCGCCCAACTCTGGCATCATCCATAATTTCTAGCATGGTGACGGCAGCAATGGTGGTGGCGGTGATTTCATAAATGCGCAACTTAGCCTGTGCGCGGGCGAGTTTCTCTTTCGGTCCATCAATCCCCCACACATAATCGCGTCCGTGCGTACTAGGATGAATTTGCGGGTCAAAATAAGACCAGCCTTTAGAATCCAGCCAAGCAGCCAGCGGATCGCGCCCCGGGTTACGCTCCGCACCATTAAGCCCTTGAATATTACAGGCACCGCCGGTGAATAATAAAGGCGTTTTACCCTCCTCCATCATCTCAGAGGTCATCAGCATTGTTTGCGTTTGGCGAGGTTGTAAAGGGCTTTTGTGCATAGTCATTAGTCGTTCTCCATGCGGGGCAAAACCCCATTGTAAACTATTGTTGCTGCCTTTAATCTCACGACTAGAGTGTTTTAACATTTTTAAGCCTAAAACAGGGGTAACACGGCTCCCGCCTGAAACGGCTTTCAGGGATTTTGATGATGCTGTGCGCGGTGACATTTTCGGATTTTCGATAGAGGATACTTGACCTGCCAAGCCACGGACTTGGCGGCAAGGCTTTTAACCACGCATGGACACAAATTTTCACGAATGCTTTTCACAGGACGATTCGCTCCCATTCCGGTTTGCTGTGTCTAAAGCCGACTTGCCAATCTGTGATTTTCAAGTCATTGGTGATCTAGGCTTTTTCGATGTTGCTGATTTTCTCTACTGTCTTTGTGTGCAGAATAATTTTATCGAACACGAGCATCTGCTACAGAAGGCTGATGAGAATAAGTAGTAGGAATAGATGCGGTGAGGTACGAACCGCATCATTTCATGGTAGGCTGCGTTAGCGAAGCATGGCGCACCTTTTCAAATACGGAGGGTGCGTTACAGCGCAAAAACACGCGCCTAACACACCCTACATTTTATTGCTACGCATCCAGTGCTTGATAATACTCAATCAGGATTTGTGCGACTTCGGGGCGCGAGAACTCTTTGGGCGGGGCGATGCCTTGACCGAGCATTTCGCGGACTTTGGTGCCAGACAGCAGCACGAAGTCTTCTTTGCTGTGGTCGGGGGCTTCGCACATCATCACGACTTTATTCAGTTTCTTCGACCAGGCGGTGTGATCGGCTTTGAATATTTCGATCTGCAAAGCATCGGCGGGGACTTCGTTGTCGAAGATGGTTTGCGCATCAAATGCGCCGTAGTAATCGCCAACACCGGCGTGGTCGCGTCCGATGATGAAGTGGGTAGCCCCCATGTTTTGACGGAACACTGCGTGTAATACGGCTTCGCGGGGTCCGGCGTAGAGCATGTCGAAACCGTAGCCAGTGACCATAGCACTGTTGGGCGGGAAGTAGAGTTCGACCATTTTGCGAATCGCGGCATCGCGCACCGGGGCGGGGATGTCGCCTTGTTTTAGTTTGCCGAGTAGCATGTGAATGACTAAACCGTCGCAGCCTAAGCGTTCCATTGCCATGTGGCAGAGTTCTTCGTGCGCTAGGTGCATGGGGTTGCGGGTTTGGAAGGCGACGATTTTTTGCCAGCCGCGTTCTTGAATTTCGTTGCGAATTTCGACGGCGGTGCGGAAGGTGTCGGGGAAGTCTTGTTGGAAGTAGCTGAAGTTTAATACTTGGATGGCACCAGAAATGGCGTATTTGCCTAATGACATGAAGGTGGATACGCCGGGGTGTTCGCTATCGGTGGTGCCATAAACTTTTTCGGCAATGAAGTTGAGGTCTTCATTGCTGATTTCTTCTATCGCTGCAATGTCCATGACGGCGAGTACCGGATGCCCTTCGACATTGGGATCGCGCAGGGCAATACGTTGGTGATCTTTGATGGCTGCAATGTCGTCGCTGAGGTTCAGCACAGGCGTAGGCCAAAACAAACCGTCAGCGGTGTGCATCCGTTCTGCAACACTCATTGCATCAGCGCGATTCATATAACCGCTCAGGGGGTTGAAATAACCCGCGCCGAGCATGACGGCATTGGCTGCTGCCGCTGAGTTGAGCATCAATGAGGGCAGATTTTCTGCTTCGTGACTGAGTTCGTGATGTTTGTTGGAATCGTAAACAAACAGAGGGTTTAATACGTCCGAGCCATGTGGCTTAATCATGACTAATAGGTCTCCTGAAATTAGAATGAGAAGTGTTATTGATTTGCTATGGCGGCAATAAACGCTTTATAACCGCAAATATGACGCGCTTGATTATACATGCAGTGAGCTTTTATGTAATTATGCTTATCTATAGGGGTATTAATCATGCGCGTCATTTGCTGAGTCTGAGCCGCTTTGCGCTGAGTTTCCACCGAGCATTTTAAAATAGGCAAAAAAAAGGACGCTAGTTATCAGCGTCCTTGAAAGTTACAACATATATTCGTTTGCGTGGCTTAGAAGCCTAAACGTACACCTGCAACGAAAGCTTCTACGTCGTAGTAGTCATCAGCAGAAAGGATTAGGTTATTAGGATCACTGCTGTCAAGGACTGCTCGAGTATCGCTATCTGTTTTGTGGTAGCCCGCATAAGCAAACATGCGTTTGCTGAAGTGGTATTTAGCACCAATGGAGTAAGAAATAGCATCATCAGTTTTGTCTTTTAGGTCACCCAAACTATTTAAGCTATCAAATGCAGCGTTGCCAACCCAGCCAACCCAACCGATTAACTCAACATTACCCATTTTGTAGCCTAATTGAGTAAACACGTAATCTGCCGCGTCAACGCCATCGGTCTCTCCCGCTGCGGGCAGACCCAATTTGGCTTGTGCCGTTTCTACACTTTCATATTGCAAAGCCAAATACAAAGCACCGAAGTTGGCTTTACCTGCCAGTTTCCAGTTCATGTTGTTAGCGTCGCTATTGTTAAATTCTTGATTGGCAACAGCCGCAGTGACTTCCCAAGTTTTACCGGCATATTGTAAAGCACCTAACATACTGCCTTCGTTAGCATAAGTTTCATCAGCAATGTATTGAAGCGTACCCTTAAAACCCCCTGCGTTAAAACCTAATTCAAGCACATCATCAACGAAGCTGCTGTGACCGAAGTTACCGCCTGACATAGCACCACCGCCATTACGAGCTTGCAAGCTGGTAGAATTCCATTTGTCATAACCTAAAGAAGAGGTTTTATAGACACCTTGGATACGCCCCATTTTTAGGTGTGCCATAGAGCCTTCTAAACCGACATATTTTTCGCGGTTTTTAAAATTGCTTTCATCACCAACCGTATTGAAAGTATCAAATTCCCAGTCAAGACGGGCAAAACCCGTTAAGCCGCCACCTAATGACTCTGAAATATCAAATTTCAATTTGTTAGGACCGCCGTTGCCACTGATGTCAGAGTCGGTGATCGTTTGACGACCAGCGCTACGTTCTTCTAAAGTACCAATCTCTGCTTGGATGGCACCAGACACCTCAACTTCAGCTTGGGCAGCCAGAGGAGCGACTAAGGCAGCCGCGATTGCTATATTCAGCAGGTTTTTATTCATTACTAATCTCCATTAAGCTTAAAAAAATGGTAATAAAGCCGTTAATCCCTAAAGGGATTACTTTAAATTGAATACTGAGGCTGCGTGTGTTTTTAGTCTAAAAAGGTGATTAATACAACAAAGGAATTATTAATCAGACCTAAACATCAGCCACATGTACATCGTGTGTTTTCAGAACATGGCTCATTATAGGTAGGCTGAACAAAAAATGCAACAGATTTTCTGCAAAAACACAACAAATGAAATTTTGTTGCCTAAAAACAACAGACAGAGCATGGAAAATGTGTTGTAAATTCACAACAATATGAGGCGGAACGGATTGGGGCATTGAGCGTTCCCATGCTAGGAGGCTGTCCGAAAACAGCCCGCTCTCAGGCATAATATCAATTTTCCCAAAAGGTTACTGCCAATGCTGACAATTCCCTTCAAATCCGATACAGAAGCCTTGCATAAAGCTTTGTTCGACCTGCTGCCGGAAGGGCATGACTGCTTTATATTCAAAGACCTGATT
>CAZOSP010000149.1:0-7221 GCA_964582525.1 uncultured Thiomargarita sp.
CAGCCGCCAAACACTCTAACCCACCCGTCTTTAAGCGGGTGGTTGTTTAGTGAGGAATAAGGAGTGAAAGATGGGTATGTATGACGATGAACCTAATGTTGCGCCACAACAAATAGAAACCCTCAAAATCCGCCATTGGGAGATTGATAAATACAATCCGCCCAATCTCAAAATTGTTGTCTTGGTGGGATTGCGCGGCGGCTTGACCACCAGCGGCACAGAAGTTGGCTTTTTTCTCAACCATCAACTGCTGGGAACGGCGGTGTGTGATGATTGGGGGCAGGCGTACTTGAATGCGCAGTTGCCTGATTGGGCGATGGGCGAATGTCATTTGAGTGTGCGGGTTAAAGGCTTTTTACTGGAAGACGTGGTGACGTTTGAGCATGAGCCGATGGTGGTTGAACCTGCGCCCCAAGCAAAGCCGCAATCTCCATCGCCAATCCCGTTAGATTTGATAGAAAAGCTTGAGATTACGCAGTGGGAAATAGATCGCAAAATACCTGCAACTTTAAGTGTCTCGGCGTTAGTGAGTTTGAAAAACGGCTTAACTGCGCCCGGTATTGAAGTCGGTTTTTTTGTCAAAAATGAATTATTAGGCACAGCCACGTCGAATGAATGGGGACAGGTTAAATTCTCTGCACCTTGGACTTTGGGAGGTGAATATCAACTGGATGCACAAATCAAAGGCACGTTGCTTAAAACTAGCATACAGTTAAATTCACCCTTTGGAAAATTTGGGCATTACACCGCTTATGACGACGGCACAGTGATAGACACGCAAACAGGCTTAATGTGGATGCGCTGTGCTTTGGGGCAGACGTGGAACGGAGAAACTTGTCAGGGTGAAGCTGAAACAATGAATTGGGAAACGGCCTGTCAACAAAAAGGTGATGGTTTTGCAGGCTATACGGATTGGCGGATTCCGATGATTGAAGAACTCAAAACTTTGGTGGATATGAGCCAAAGCGGCTTGAAGCTTCATCCACAATTATTTCCATTTGCCTTTGAGTCTGCTGGCAAACAAATTCAAGGCAAGGGATACTGGTCAGGCTCGCCTTACGCCAACTATTCAGACTTCGCCTGGGGCGTGGGTTTCGGCTATGGTAGCGGCAGCAACTACGACCGTAACAGCTATCGGCACGTTCGCTTGGTGCGCGGCGGACAGTGACCTTTGGTTTTTGCGGATTTAGCAAGACCTTCTAGGTTTTGAAAACCTAGAAGGTCTGTCTGGGAACGAAGCAAACCTTCCAGGTTTTGAAAACCTGGAAGGTTTAATTAGGAGAAGAACTCAAAAATGTCAAATACGCTCCCGCTGGTCGCTGGGCAGTTTTATCACCTCTACAATCGCGGCAATAATGGCGAGGACTTGTTCCGCGAACCGCGCAATTACGCGCATTTCTTGGAATTGTATATTCGCCATGTGCATCCTGTGGTAGATACCTTTGCCTATTGCTTGATGCCTAACCATTTTCATTTGTTGGTGCGTCCGAAAGACCTAAACCTTCTAGGTTTTAAAAACCTAGAAGGTTTGAGGCGTGGTGCAGACCTTCCAGGTTTTAGAAACCTGGAAGGTCTGTATTCGCAACGCCTTTCCAATCTGTTCAACGCTTACACCAAAGCCGTCAATAAAGCCTATCAACGTACAGGCAGTTTGTTTGAGAAAAACTTCCATCGCGTGTGGATCGATTCCGATAGCTACTTGACCCATTTGGTGTGTTACATTCACCGCAACCCACAAAAACATGGTTTTTGTGCAGATTTTCGCACTTATCGTTATTCTTCTTATCAGGCTATCGTGCAAGCCAAAAACAGCCGTGTGTTGTGGGACGAGTTGTTGTCATGGTTTGGCAGTTTGCAAGCTTTTGATGAATACCATGCGCAATTTGATGCACAGCAGATTCAGCATTTAATTGAAGGGGATTAACTATCGCCCTTCTAGGCTTTTTTAGACCTTCTAGGTTTCTAAAACCTAGAAGGTCTAAGAAGGTCTAAAAAACCTAGAAGGTCTTAGATTTTTCTCGTGTGTGCAACGATGGGCGTTTAAGACAAAGGCAAAACACGGGCGCGAGTTTTATGCGCATCAATTGAAACAATCGCGCCCGTTTTTAATTCCGTAGCAAATTGTTGTAAGGCATTTAGCAGCAAGCTATGCAAAGCTTCCGACATCACATCTTGGGTACGGACTTGTAAGTTCATATCAATGAGTATTTTCATGCTGCGTCCGCAGTGTGTAATTCAACTTCTATTTCCTCAGCCCGCCATGCGGCATAACTTAATGCTGCTTGAATATCTTCAGTTTGTAAGTAGGGGTAAGCCTGTAAAATTTGTTGTTGAGAATAGCCGCTGGCAATCAAGCCAACAATTGTACCCACAGTTACGCGCAGCCCACGAATACAGGGTTTGCCACCCATCACGTTAGGGTTTAAGGTAATGCCTTGTAAAGGTTTCATGGTATTTTCCTATTTTAGCTGTTCAAAGCGAGTCGCATGACATCAGTTATATTGAGTTTAACCTAAAATTTTTCGGAGAAAAATTTAATGAGCCACTACCTGCACAATAACAACACGCCGATTTTCAACAATCTCATGCTGGGGACTTCGTTGAGCATGTCGCCCGAAGTCGAGAACGTGGTGGAAACCAAGAAAATGCGCAAGGATATTGAGCTGTTGACCCAGCAGCAGCCGCAGAATTTAGCGACCGTGCAGCAGGGGATTGAGCGCACGATGAAGGGCGTGGGCGAGGTGTTGCATCGTGGTATGGGGACAGTGAATCAATCGGTGCAAACGGGTTTTAGGCAGGTGGATAGCACCATGCGCGAGGGTTTTCAGGGCATGGAACGCGGCATGGAAAACATGACGGGCGCGATGCAATCGGGCTTTGAGGACGTTTCTCGCGGAATGCAGGATGTGTCGAACACGATGGCTGAGGGCTTTGGTGGTGTGCAGAGCGGTATGGAGAATATGGCGGGTGCGGTGCAGGATGGTTTTGAAGGAATGCAGGGTAATTTGCAGCAAATGAACCGTTCGATGGGTGCAGGGTTTGACCATATGCAGCGCGGCATGGCGCAAATGGGCGGGGTGTTGGCGGAAGGGCTGCAACAAGTTGATGCGGATTTGCAAGTTGGCTTTTATACCGTGAATCAAAATCTAGCACAGGGTTTCGAGGGCGTGGCAACGGCGGTGTATGCCAGCAATGCGCAGTTGGGCGAGCAGATGATGCAGGGCTTTGAGTCGCTGGCAAGTGGTCAGCAGCAGTTAGCCAGTGCCACAAGCGCGGGGTTTGGGCATTTGTCGCAACAAATGGCGACAGACGCAAATGCCCTGAATAATAATTTGAACCGTGGTTTTAACAATCTTGCCGCAGGGCAGCAGCAATTAGCCAGTGCCACAAGCGCGGGGTTTGGGCATTTGTCGCAACAAATGGCGACAGACGCAAATGCCCTGAATAATAATTTGAACCGTGGTTTTAACAATCTTGCCGCAGGGCAGCAGCAATTAGCAGGCATCACTGACGCGGGTTTTCAACGCATGGCGCAACATATGGCAGCCGGCTTTGAAGCGCAGTTGTTGCAGACTTTACAGGAAGGGCAGCAAACCCGCGCCGCGCTGGGTGAGTTGACGCAAACCGTCAGCGCGGAACACACCGCATTGCGGCAAGCTTTGCGGACACAGCATGAAGCATTGAGTCAGGTGTTAGTGCAAGGTTTTAATGTTAGTTTGAGCGCGGTGGCGCGCGAGGGCATTTTGCAACGGCAATCGTTGCAGCGTTTGCATCAGGATTTGCGCGGTATGAGTCGGCAGTTGGCGCAAATTGATGAGACTTTGAAGCATTTGAAGCGTCATCATGCGAATGATCATTTTTTGCCGGGAATGCGCTACTTGGCGGGTTTGAAGCTGGACAAGGCAAAAATCTATTTCAATAAAGCCTTGGAGGAGTTCGGCGGGCATTTTCAAAGTTTGTTGATGTTAGGTTATGTCGCGGTGTTGGAGGGCGATATTGCGACCGCGCAAGAGCAGTTTGAAGAAGCGCGATTGCAAGCGGGGCATGAAGGACAACAGCAACAGGAACAGGCGATTGCGGATGTGTATTTAGCGCGTCTGGCATTTTCGCAAGGTTTTTATGAACAAGCCTATGAGCTGTATTCACAAGCACTTAGGCAACTCGCAACAAATACCTCCCCGCTGGTCTTTGTCGGTCTTGTGCGTTACGACAACAGTTGCACAGAATGATTATGCGCCTGTTGTCGTGACTTGGAGACCAACAAAAATCCTGCGCAATGCAGGGGTGTTTATTTAGTGCGAGTTGCCCTATCACCAAACCCACCAGCAATGCCGCAAACGCCTGTCGCACACGAACACGCCGCCGCCGCGTTTCTGTTTCGTGCTGTTTAATGCTGGCAGCAATAAAATCCCGCTCCCGCGCACCAATCAACAGCGAATCGGGGTTGTTTTCTAAAATAGTTTCCGCTGCCGTCAAACGTGCGCCGCGCAGCACGTTATCCGCCCAACCCGCTTGCCAAGCGGCGAGTTCAGCAGCAATACCCGCACGCCATTTTTTTAACGCCGCGTTATCTTTCAGCCAGCCAACTAAAAGCAACCAATCGCGCAACAGGGCTTCGTGGGCGATGGTGACGGTGGGCTTATCGGCTTTGTCCTTATCCGCCGTCAGCAAGCGTTCTTGGTCAATCAATTGGTGCAGCAACGTGTCGATGGCATCGGTGTGTGTCGGTTGATGCGTATAAAAATAATCACGCGGCAGGGTTTTGCGGGTGTCGTCCTGATTTTCGCCGCTTTGGGTTAATTCCACCAACAGCCATTGCAGCAGGGTTTGCTGGTTGGGTTCTAAACTGTGATAAAAATCATCGGCTTTTTTATTCAACAAACCGCGCAAACCGCTGTCTTGCGCAACCCCCAGACTTGCATACAAAGTCGCGCTGAGATGCCGACACCCCTGTTGCCGTGCGGCTTTCCACAGCTTGTCCAGCGCATACTGCAACAGCGGCAAACTGCCTTTTTCGCGCTCAGAATCATTGACCAATTGCTGCGCCAAATCCGCGTCAATGCTCATGCCCACCAAAGCCAAGGGCTGCGTAATCGCAGCGTGCAAGCCCTCCGCGTTGGGCGCAGTGAGCAAAACCGAATCGTTCAGGAATAAAGGGGACGCGAATAAAGGGGACGCGAATAAAGGGGACGCGAATAAAGGGGACGCGACGCGAATAAAGGGGACGCTACCCTTTTTTTGAGATATTTTTCTAATAAGGGGACGCTACCCTTTTTTTAATAGTAATAAGGGGACGCTACCCTTTTTTAAGGGTAATAAGGGGACGCGGTAATAAGGGGACGCGGTAATAAGGGGACGCTACCCTTTTTTTGAGATATTTTTCTCAGTAATAAGGGGACGCTACCCTTTTTTAAGGGTAATAAGGGGACGCGGTAATAAGGGGACGCGGTAATAAGGGGACGCTACCCTTTTTTTGAGATATTTTTCTCAATTATTCAATCACCTAACTCATTCATCTTCCCAGAAAAGGGAAGCGTCCCCTTTTATTCCTTTTATTCCCCTTTTATTCCTTTTATTCGTAAAAAATGATCACGATTCTGATTTGACTTTTAGATGCGTTAATCAACAAAGACCTAAACGCCCAGATCAAGGAAAGACTCACCCCTTGGAACATATCAACAATCCTAGTATACTAGGAGATGTCGGTCCTTATGATTTCTTGCCCGATGGCACAAGAGCAGGTTTACCAAAAACCTCCCCAGGTAGTGTCGCAGGCATCGCCCTTATAAACCAATATCACAAAATTCGTCGTAATCCACTTGACTCGACAATCATTGGTGATGAAAAATTTCAAAATATTCTAGACTGGTATCTACCCTACTATAAATCCTGTCCGATTTGTCCGGCGGGGACACCACATGCGGGATATTTTGGACATTCCAACCCTAACGAAGCGAGCAATACCAACTATGGAGGAGGAGCAAATGACGAGCATTATCCCAAAGCACTGGTTTTTAATTGGCGTGCAGTACCTCTCTTTGCGGCGAGCACTCCAGAAGCAATGGCACCCATCCTAGATATGAACTGTGTCTATGGACGAAAATGTCATCTACAACACTGCTGTCGTGGGACAAATACGGACTGGTGTAATAATGCGCTGAAACCTGAGCCTATCGGCGGTAGTGGTGGGAGCCTTTCTTTTGATGCGACGAGTGATGAATGGACGTGGGAGGGGAGTTGTGAGTGTTTTACTGGGTTTCTTGAGCAAACTACAAAAACACCGATTTACGAACCAAGAAAAACGATTTACAATATCAATGTAACCCCAAGAAATCCATTACCATCTGCGAATCAACTGAGTACAGAGACTTGCTGTGAAGCGACTTTCAATTTAGTCCAAAATGGATGTGGAGGATGTAATGCAAAACCGGGGACAACGATACCAACACCACCAACAGGATTTAACCTAACCCCCAATCCACCTTTATCAATGGGGATAGTTAAAAATTTGAATGAGCCTGATCATTTGTAGTCTGAATCAGGATGCTCAGGATTTAAGGATTTTCAGGATAAAAATATGTATAATGAAAGTATGCTACAAGAACATCTAAAACCAACTATAAAAATTGCTTATTATGCTTTTCTTGCTTTGCCAGAGGAAGATAAACAGACCTATCTGGAATTTATCGAAAACCAAATTGAGTCTGAACGATTATATGAACTCATGCAAGAAGGAGATCAAACTTTATTGACAGAACAAGAACAGCAATTATTTCTACAAAATCTAAGAACTAGAATTTTATGAAATATATACTTAGTAAACAGTTTACAAAAGATGTAGATAACATTACAGATAAAAAAATTCTTTCTAAAATTTATAGAGTAATAAATCTCATTGAATCATCTGGATATATTAACGAATTACCAAACGTACTTGAATTGGTTAATATCAAAAATTATTATAGAGTTAAATTTGATTACAACTATAGAATAGGTATATCTTTACAAGAAGATGGTGCTTTAGAATTGAAAAGGTGTTTAACAAGAGAGCAATTTTATAAAAAATTCCCATGAAGTTGTCTGAATCAGGATTTACAGGATTAAAGGATTTTCAGGATTTAGGGGTAAAATTAAAAATATGAAAAAGAGTAAACAAAGAATTTATGTCAGCAGTTCCCGCCCGCATCAAAACCCTGTTAAAATAGCCCACAGTTACCCCCC
>CAZOSP010000150.1:0-7190 GCA_964582525.1 uncultured Thiomargarita sp.
AATTATTTTTTTGCCAAAAAGTGTAAACTGCTTTGGTGGGGATATGAAGGACGCCCAATTTAGTATAACTAGCCGCGCCTCTAAGAAGAAAATCAAGCATAATTTATTCTTGGTGACTTCAGACTTTTATAATTTCCAAAAGCACCAGAAAATCTGACAGGTCTTGAAGACCGTCAGGTTTTGCGCAGGGCATAAATGGCTGCATTGCTGTATGAATTTTCAGCCTACTAGCTTTAAACCCTGATCCATAATAAGGACAACTCTGTACTCAGATATTTGATTTATTTAACCATGCTAAATTATGTATTTTTATCCAGTCTGGCGCAGACCAAAAGAAAAAATACAGCAAACTTGAAAATATGATCCAATTAAACATTTCATCCAAGTAAAAAATCACAACTCCACCATAAGGTAAGAACACGCTTAGTTTAGCAACTACCAAATACCACATAGAAACCATAATACTCAACAACGTAATTCTAGCAAGCATGGCTATATATCTAGTAGAATTTTGATTCCAAAGAACTAATTGAGGAATTGTAAAAATAAGAAATATCAAACGATAATCCCAATTATTTCCCAACATAAATGTTCCTAAATAAATGGCAGCTCCGACACGAAAAGCATCAAAATACAATATTTCATCTGACGTTTTAGGAGGTTTAAAATCTCTACGCAACCAAGCAAAAAAAGCTGTAACTAAACTTAATAGCAAGAGAATATAAGCAAGTATTTTTGCATAAAAACCAAATTCTCCACTGAACCGTGCGGTTTGCATCCAAAATACATTAAAACCATAAGATAAAAACGTACTCTTTGGTGTACCTTCTCGAATCAATAAAATATCTGAATAAGTAAAAGCAATATAAAAACCTGCAAGTACAAATATTATAAAAATATATTTAATAAATAGTTCTTTTGAAGTCTTCAAAAAAATCATTATTGCAAAAATAGGAAAAAGCTTTAATATAAAGGCTATTAGCAAAATAAAAGCAGAAAAGATATATCGCCCTTTCATTAAAAATATAGACATGGAAACTAAAAAAAACATTAAAAGATCAATGTTTCCACGCTCGATTCCCAATAAAGTTGCAGGTGATAGAATAGCTATCATTGTAATAAACAACATTGTATAACTTGCATTCGGTAATACTAAGCACAAACCAATTAAAAACGATGCAATAATCGCAAGTCCAATGTAAGTTGTATGTCTAGGATGAAGATCAAAAAAATATAGCATTTGCCAAATGCGTGGATAGTTTAGGCGACGGTTCCAAGGGTCGCCGGGGTTTTGCACCATAGGGTCTAACCCTTGTGCATGTGAAATTGCCCCGCCCGTAATTGTACGCAAATCAGCAAAGTGAGGAGACATTGTAGGAATGCTCCACAATCGCCAAGTATTATCGTATCCATAGGAAGTAAACAATACCTCAAAAAAAACTAAAGCCAATAAACAAGTTAAGATAACTTTCATTCTTGATTTCATAATTAACGCATCCTCTGCAAACGCTCTTGGGCTAAACGCGCTGTCGCTGTGGTGGGGAATGTATCGCGCACATATTCTAACACCTGCCGAGCTTTGACCGCATTGCCTAACGCATCGTAGGCATAGCCAATTTTGAGCAGCGCGTGAGCGCGTTTGTTGCTGTCGGGATAATTTTCCAGCAGCTTGTTAAAACTGCGTAGCGCGGCGTTGTAGTCTTGTTTGGCATATTGACTTTCAGCAATCCAATATTGCGCGTTATCGGCATATTCGCCGTTGGGATAGGTTTCCAAGAGGGCTGAAAAAGCGTGGATGGCGGTTTCAAAATGCCCGGCTTGTAATTGCTCAAAGGCGTTTTGATACTGGGTTTTTTCATCATCTAGCGGTGCATCTGCCTCAGTTGCAGCGGTTGCGGCGGTGTTTTCAGTCAGCCCGCCGCTGTCACTGCTTGGCGTTTCTTTCATGTCGGCACTTTCAGCGTTTTCGACGCTGCTACGGCTGGCATTTTCTGTGGCTGCCTCGGATTTTGCGGCTATCGCGCTGTTGTCGGTGCTTGGGCTTGCGTTTTCTAAACGACTTAAACGCTGGTCAAAATCGCCGCCTAGGTTACGTTGGCGTTGGGTCAGTTCTTCTAGGCGATGGCGCAACATTTCGTTGTCGCCACGCACTTCGCGTACTTCAGTTTGCAGTGCTTGTAGCAGTTGTTCTTGCTCTAGCATCAGGCGTTGCAAACGCTGCAACTGCACTTGCCAGTCGTGAGCAGAGCCGCCGGGCAGTGGCGTAGGCGTAACGGCGGCAGCTAAACCACTGTATAAATAAATTGTTAGGGCTAAAGCACGCATTTAAGAGCCTCCGCCTAAATAAATGATTTCGACGCGGCGATTTTGACTCCAGGCGTTTTCATTGTGTCCGCTGGCTAGTGGATATTCTTCACCATAACTCAAGGTGGTCATGCGGGCAGCGGCAATTCCGCTGATGCTGAAGTAACGATACACGGCTTGGGCGCGACGCTCGCCTAAAGCAAGATTGTATTCGCGTGAGCCGCGCTCATCGGCATGACCTTCGAGACGCACTTTAAGCATGGGATGGGCTAACAAATAACGCGCATGAGACTCGACAAGCGCACGTTGATCGGCGCGGATGTCGCTGCGGTCAAAGTCAAAATACAGAATTTTCTGCATTGGGGTGTCTAAGCCTGCCAAATTCACCGGCATTTCAGGGGCTGTTCGCGCAGTATCAATCCCGCCGGTTATCACGTTGCTGTTTGCTGCATCGCGGGTTTCCACCGTAGCGGCTTGATCGGCATCAGCGGGTTTGCCGCCGATGCTGCTGCAAGCACCTAGGGGCAGGGCAAGGACGCTGATTAAAAATAGCCGTTGTTTGCGTTTCATAGATTTCTCCGTTATTGATTAAGAGGCGACCAAGCGGGTTCGCGGATTTGTGCCGAGCCGCTGACGGCAATGCGCTGGCGTACACGACCATCAACTGAAGCAACTTGTAAAAATGTTCCCGACGCATAGACAACTAGGCTACCGTTGGGGGCGAAACTAGGGGATTCGTCCTCGTCCATGCCGGCTTGACTGAGAATATCCAGATGTCCGCTGCGCAAATCCAGTACAGCGATACGAAAACCTTGTTCTGAGCCGTTGATCAGAACCAAGCGCGTTCCATCCGGGGCGTAGCTGGCGCGGGCGTTGTAGTTGCCGCTGAAAGTGACGCGCTGGGCTGTGCCGCCGTTGCTGGCAACGCGATAAATTTGTGGGCGACCGCCGCGATCAGAGGTGAACACCAGTGAACGCCCATCGGGCGACCAAGCGGGTTCGGTATCAATCGCCGGGTTGACGGTCAAGCGCTGTAGATTGCGGGTGAGCAGATTTAACAGGTAAATTTCAGAGTTGCCGTCTTTGCTGAGGCTTAAGGCGAGACGCGAGCCATCCGGCGACCAAGCCGGGGCAGTGTTCAGCCCTTGCCACTGGGCAACCGCATCACGGCGACCGCTGGCAAGGTCTTGTACAAACACCGAGGCGCGTTTGTTTTCTAGCGACACATACGCCAGCTTGCGCCCATCCGGTGACCAAGCGGGGGAAAAAATCGGCTCTTCTGAGGTGATCATGGTTTGTGCGCCGTGACCATCGGCATCGGCGATTTGCAGGCGATAAATGCGCTTGCGCTCTTGCGAGTTCTGAGCCACTGTCACAAAAGCAATACGGCTGTCAAAAGCCCCTTCTTCGCCGCTCAGAGCTTTGTAAATCATGTCACTGATGCGGTGCGCGGTGCGGCGCAAATTATTGTTTTGTGATGAAAAGCTGTAACTAAGCAGCGGCTCGCCACGCAATACATCAAATAATTGAAAAGTAACTTTATACTGCGTGCCTTGCTGCACCAGCGTACCGATGACTAAATGGCGACTGCCTACCTCGCGCCAGCTTGGAAAATCGACTTGCTGCACGCTACTCGGACGCTGCGGCATGTTTTCGACCGGCAAGGGGGCAAAACGTCCGCTGCGGGCTAAATCATGGGTAATAATTTGTCTCATGTCCTGCGGCACATTTCCTTCGCCCTGCCAGCCAAACGGCACAATGGCAATCGGTGAGGCGCCTTCTACGCCTTGCGTAATGTCAATGGTCAGCACTGCAAAGGCTGACAGGCTACTCGCGCAATACAGACACAGGCTTAAGAGCAGATTACGCAGAGAAAAAAAAGTCTTCATATTAACCTCACTGGTTCGACTGTCAGTCCTGCAAAGGGCTGGCAGCTTTAGCTGTTCATTGTGGCTGATTGTCAACCCGCTTAGGCAGCACATCTCTTAATTTATCCCGTAAATGCCGCAATAATTCTTCAGTGGTTGCCCAATTCATACAAGCATCGGTAATTGAAACGCCATATTTTAATTCACCGGTCGCGTCTGAAATCGGCTGACTGCCTTCGTTCAAGTGGCTTTCTAGCATCATACCGACAATTGAGCGATTGCCTTCGAGAATTTGATTGCTCACATCTTCTGCCACCAAAGGTTGTAATTCAGGATTTTTCTGAGAATTACCATGACTGCAATCCACCACCAAGTTAGCTGGCATTCCTGCTTTGTGCAACGCCTGTTCGCACAGCGCGATACTGACGGAATCATAATTAGTGGTTTTGCCGCCGCGCAAAATCACATGCCCATATTTATTGCCTTGGGTTTGAATGACCGTCACTTGTCCCGCCTGATTAATGCCGAGAAAATGGTGCGAAGCAGAAGCCGAGTGCAGGGCGTTAATGGCAGTGTCTAAATTGCCATCTGTGCCATTTTTGAAGCCTACCGGCGTAGATAAACCGCTGGCTAATTCGCGGTGGGTTTGCGACTCCGTCGTACGCGCCCCAATCGCCGTCCAAGAGAACAAATCTGACAAATATTGTGGGGTAATCGGATCAAGTGCCTCAGTTCCGGCGGGTAAGCCTAAATCCGCCAGCCACAGCAACAAATCACGTCCTTTGCGCAAGCCTTCCTCAATATGAAAAGAACCATCCACATGCGGATCATTAATAAAGCCTTTCCAACCTATTGTGGTGCGCGGTTTTTCAAAATACACCCGCATAACAATATACAAGGTATCCGCGCAAGCTTCTTGCAACCGCTTGAGGCGCGAAGCATAGACCTTTGCCGCTTCAATATCGTGAATGGAACAGGGACCTACGACCACAAATAAACGCGGATCGCGGCGGTCCAAGATCGCTTCAATGGTTTTACGTCCAGTTTTAATGGTTTGTTTCGCCTTTTCGGTCAAAGGCTGTTTTTGTTTTAATGCGTCGGGAGAAATTAAAACCTTCTCCGAAACAATACGCATATTATTAATACCATCATTTGTCATAATATTTTTATATCCTTAAAGCTTTGCAGGGGCAGGAGGCATTGAGTGTAGCGTTCCCACTGGGAGTGCTAATCTCCTGATGAACGCGGCGGCTGAAAGCTGCTTGTGCTGGTCTGGAAGCAGCACTCCCAGAGTGCGTTTTGTCACTCACTTAATGTTCCCACGCGGAGCGTAGAAACGAGACACCTCTAAAATTATAGCGTTTTCCTTAAACGCAAGTAGGTAAAACAAGCTTATCTAATAACGCACGGACTTCCACAATCTGCCCAACACTAATAGCCGCATCATTACAAGGTAGTTTTTCCGGCAACAACACCGTAAAACCCGCCTGCTGCAACCATCGCATCGCCGCTTCAGTCAGCAAGCGATTTTGAAACACGCCGCCACATAAACCTACCACACTAAAACGATAAAGATCACCTAACTGCACACTTAAATCAACAATTGCCCGCGCCAGACTGACATGAAACAGCGTGGCTTTCTCAGCAGGTGTTGCGTTTTTTTCCAACAAAACCGCCAGCAACGTCTGCCACTGCGCCTCCCACAAGCCCTGCTCGTTCATCTGCCAAGGCACAGCCCAAGCGGCGGGCAAAGGCTGCCCGTCGCACAAAGCTTCCAACTGCATCGCCGCTTGTCCCTCAAAACTGGCTTCATGCAGCACCCCGCACAGGCTTGCCGCCGCATCAAATAAACGCCCCGCGGCAGTTGTTGGCAGACAATTCAATCCCCGCTGCCAAGCCGCGTAGAGCAAATCGAAATCAGCCCGCGCTTGCACCGCTTGCGGTACAGCCAAACCTGCTTCCCAACAGACCGCCGCCGCACTGCGCCACGGCTGGCGAGCAGCTTGTTCGCCGCCGGGCAAACCAAACGGGCGCAAATGCGCAACGCGCTGCCAGCCGCCGGGCTGACCCAAAAAAGTCTCGCCGCCCCACAAGCCGCCATCTGCACCCAAGCCCACGCCGTCCCAAGTAAACACCAGCCAATTATCCGTGTCGCCGCGCCGCGCAATAGCCTGTTGATATTCGCCATAAAGTGCTGACGCATGGGCATGGTGATGATAAACCTCATAAAGCGGCAGTCCGCGCCGCTTCGCCCAGCGTGTTGCAGTATAGCTAGGATGCGCATCACACACAATTTGTGCCGCTTGCACCTGATATAAATCCTGCAAATCCTGCACAACTTGTTGAAATATCTGATAACCCCGCAAGCTGTCCAATTCGCCGATATGCGGCGATACCACCACGCGCTCATCCCAAGCCAGCGCGACCGTATTTTTCATTTGAGAACCAACTGCCAATAAAGGTTTCATGCCATGTCTCGCTCTCGTTCTATGTGGAGGTGTAGCAGCGATGCTCTGCGTGGGAACGAGGAATTTTGTGCTATTACCCGACGCGGCTCATCGCCGCGTGTGACCGCAGAGCGCTCACGACAGGCATTAGAGCGTGGGAACGAGGAATAATTTGGTTACCTTGACAGGGCTGCTTTCTCTAACCAATCTAAATCCTCTATGCAAACTAAATGCATATTGGTCCATCATCTTTCCACTTCTTCTGGCGGAACGCATGGATTCTGGATAAGAATTCCAGCTCCCTCCACGAACAACCATGATAATATTAGGATTTTCAGAAGAAACTAGGCATTTTATTTCTTCTCCAATATAACCTGCTTCCGTATATTTAGAGCATGTTAATTCAGGAATATTACCGCCCATATCATATAAACCAAATGGATTTGGTCTTAGGCTTCCAACAGGAGCAATACCTTCCCAACTATCCATAGAGTAGGAGTTTTCTGTGTCTCTAGGAAACGGCTACGCCGTTTGAGCTAATCGGGAGATTAGCTCTCCCACGCTCTGCGGT